>CAMDDI010000042.1 GCA_945890905.1 Bacteriovorax stolpii | reverse complement strand
TTCTGGATTTCCTCCAGTGTAAGTTTGGTTTGGCTTGTACTCGCGAGAGTTTTTCCAGATGTATTCACCCATGGCATTTACTTCTGCCATGTTCTTAGCCTTGAATTCTGGAGATGAATTATTCAGCTGATTGAAGAATGAAGGCATTCGTGAATGGGCATTAAACGATTTTGGGGCCCAGATCCAGTTCTTGATGAATTCCTTGGAAACTTTTCCAGAAACTTTTAACAAAGACGGTCCTGGTTTTTTAAGATGCTGCCATCCTTCGATTTTATGGCAAGCATAGCAACCGTAGTTTTCTATTAGCTGACGACCACTGTTGACCTTGTTACCCATAGGGATGCGGTCCACTCCTTGGTGGCACTTCATACACATACCTTCAGTGTATTGAAGAGGAAGCATCGGCTGAGGAATTTTATGAGGCTCGTGCCAGTGATATTTCTCTTTCCATTCTTTGGCCTGTTCAGCATTTTGTGGAATGTGAGCAGCGGCGTTGAAATCATTTACACGGTCACCAACACCGCCGTGACATGAAGTACATCCAAACTCTTTCACTGGGTGAGAAGAGTTTGCTCCCACTGCTAATTTATCAACATCGGGGTGAGTCTTATAAGGGTTGGCTTCGTTCTCGTAACCTTTTTTGTCGATGAACACGTGACAAGTGGTACAGCGGTCGATCCTCGGCATCTGTTGGAAGTAGAAGTCGTTAGTTGATTTACGAATTACGTACTGACGGATTTTAATTGTTGGATCGAGGAAATCGATAAAAGGTGAGTTACGAAGTAACCACACTGGACTCTTTTCAGTTGTATGAAGAGACTCAAGAAGAAGATCTTTATCACCCATCATAGCCTTGAGTTCTTTCTCAGCAGCTAGTTTTTCGGTTGAGAGATTTTTGATCACTTCATTTTGGGCAGCTTCAGCAGCTTGAAGACCCTTGAGGTTATCTTTTCCGCCCATTTCTTTTTTCTTATAGTCATCGAAAGTAACTTTAAGTTTTTTAGCATCATCAAAATGCTTTTCTACCAGGGCGTGTTCGTACTTGAACTGATATGCAGCTGCTTGTGAGCCGTTAATACCGTTGGTCATGTTTTGAACGTAGATTTGTCTCTGGATTTCTGCGATTTTTTCGTTAGCCGCGTCGATTTTGGCCTTGTGGCCTTCAACAATCTTTTCGCCTTCAGCTATCTTGGCCTTAACTTCTTTGAGTTTATTACCGTCGATTGATCCATCAACTTCTTTGATTTTCTCAAGAGTTTTATTCTTGGCGATATCCATCGCCTTCACTTGAATAGCTTTCCAAGGACGAATGTAATCGTCTAAGGCCATCCAGATGGTAACTAAGAGAAAGAGGACACCAAGCACAGCGAAGATCTTATTAAGAACTTTGGTGTCGTAGGCCATTCCAGGTTCACGTTTCATTGATATCTACCTTATACAAAACAATTAGAGGTTTAATTCAAACTCAGGCATAGCGAGGATGTACTTCAAGTTAAAGAACCAGCGAAGGTACATCTTAATCGGTAAACTCATCATTCCTAAAATTAAGAAGATCATGAGGTAGTAGCGGACGGTGCCCATACGCTCTTGATACTTATGTCCCCACTTTTTGGTGATCAAAGGAACTGAGGCCACTAGATAGAGGCCGGTTACAATGAGACCGAACACTTCGCGCACGAAGATGTTTTTTGGAAGGGCAATTCCGAAGAGCTTAATCCACATGATTTCAGATAAGTTAATGTTGTTTTCTGCTACGACTTTATGGGTGTCCCAGAATTCAAATGGGCCGTAGAAAGTCCAGTTAGGACCTCGAAGGAACGTACCGATTTGGATGAGGAATACCCAGAGAGCAAGCCAACCAAACAAGAAAGCAGAAATCGCAAATTTGCGCTCTTTAAAAGTGTAGTAACCGTTTCCTTTCGGATTGGTATCAATGAAAGGAATCGCAATGAGACCAATAATGATGATCACAGGAAGAACCACACCGGCCATCCATGGATCGAAGTAAACAAGCATTTCTTGAAGACCAAGGAAGTACCAAGGAGCCTTCGCTGGGTTTGGTGCCCAAGTTGGGTTAGCTGGTTCTTCGAGCGGAGCTTTGAAGAAAATCGCCCAGACAATTAAGAAAATTGTACAAGCGATGATACAAAATAATTCGGTGTAAACAAGGTTAGGCCAGGCCCAAACCTTTTCACGATTTTCTGGAGTGCCTTCGATCGGTGGTTCGCCCGCAGCGATACGGATGTCGTTTTGGTTGCCTTTATAAAGAGCGTACCAAGTTGACCAAAAAACCAAACCGTTAAGGATAATAATAGGAATGTTATCTGGAAGAGAAATTACTGAGAAGAAAACCGGATCACTTACCATCCAAGCAAAAACGACGAGAGTAAAGATCAAAAGACCCATCCCGAATTTCTTAGTTCCTACGATATCCATTCTCTTCATCGCTAAAACAAATAGAACGATAAACAGGGTGAATGAATAAAGAGGCGAAGATAAAAAGTTAATCCCTAACTTAATCATATGCATAAACTAATCCTTAGAGTGGTGCCGAAATTCCGCCATCTTTACGTACGCGCCAGAAGTGAATAGCAATCAAGACTGCTACAACTAGTGGAATGAATACGCAGTGGAGAATGTAGAAACGAAGCAAAGCTGCCTCACCTACGAATCGACCACCCAAGAGTTGGAAGCGAACGTCGTTCTTATCCGAAACCATAACAAAATCGCCGATGCGTGCGAGAGCAGCACCTGGACCACCGTTACCCATAAACGGTGTTGCTTTTGCCATGTTCGATCCTACGGTAATCGCCCAAATGGCGAGCTGATCCCAAGGAAGAAGGTAACCAGTAAACGAGAGGAGCATGGTTAAGATAAGAAGGATAACACCAACACCCCAGTTAAATTCACGAGGTGGTTTGTATGAACCAGTCATGAACACGCGGAACATGTGGATCCACACGGTAATTACCATTAAGTGGGCACCCCAACGGTGAAGTTCGCGCATGATACCCAAAGGTACGTGTTCGCGAAGACCGATGATATCAGTGAAAGCGTATTCAGCAGTTGGACGGTAATAGAACATTAAAAGAACACCAGTGATGGTGAGGGATAAAAAGATAAAGAACGTAAGTCCACCCATACACCAAGTGTAACCAAGCTGAACGCCGGATTTTTTTAACTTGATGGGGTGAAGGTGAAGGAAAACGTTTCCGGCCACAACAGCTGCACGATTACGGGCATTGTTAGGTGGACCATGACGGAAAATTGCTTTCCAGACTTGAGTGTTCGCGACTTTTTTTGCAAAACCTTCTGACATATCTCTATCCTCTAAAAATTAAGAATCAATGAATGCGCCGTCGCTATTCCATTCACCTTTTTCGTAACGGAATACTTTTGTTTTATCGACAACGATTTTACCTTCAGGATTACGGAAGATTTTGAAGCGCTCAAGTGGACGTGGGGCAGGGCCCTCAAAGTTAATACCATTCGGGTAGTAACCAGATCCGTGACATGGGCATTTAAATTTAGACTCGGCCGGAAGCCATGTAGGGATACAACCAAGGTGAGTACAAATGTTGGACATCGCTACGAGGCGACCATCTTTTTTATAAATCCAAACTCCGAATCCGTTCTTCCAACGCTCATCTACGCCTTCAGCATAGTCACCTGGAACACCAGCGATGAAATCGAGAGCAGGCTCGAATACAACGTTCGGGTAAGTGAAACGAAAAATTAAGCTCGCAAGACCAGCAGTTGCGGCACCGAATGTGATCCAACCTACAGCGAGAAAACTGAAGAATTCGCGGCGGTTCAAACTGGTTTTTGCCTCATCACTCATGAGAGATTCTCCGGAAATAAAAAAAGTAAGACCACTAAATGGTACTTAATACGGGGTGCAAGGTTTTCACTCATTATGGGTGTAAACTTCTAATTTTTCAATACTTTTAGAACTAGTTTAGCTTTTGTTGTAACCCGCACATTGGTGTCAGAGCTCTCAACTTT
This sequence comes from Bacteriovorax stolpii, assembly GCA_945890905.1. Classification (GTDB taxonomy): domain Bacteria; phylum Bdellovibrionota; class Bacteriovoracia; order Bacteriovoracales; family Bacteriovoracaceae; genus Peredibacter. The sequence goes on along the minus strand of CAMDDI010000042.1, from coordinate 13,279 downwards.
TTCAACTTGCTTAGTCAGATCATTCCACTTGGATTTTTCTAGATTATCCAAAACGTTCATTTTCAGAATTTCAACTTGCGCACCGTTGAATTCTCCGGCCTTCGCCACATCATAATTGAGATTAAAAATTTCTTCGATGACTGGAATTGCCTGATTATTTTTGAAAGAAATCAGAACGGCTGCTGCGGCGTAGCGTAGAGATTTGTCTGCAGAATTAATCAGTACAAGTGCCTTTTCTTCAGTATTTGGCCGATGGTGCGCTGCAATAGTCAAGAGTGCTACTTGTCTTAATCCTGGATCAGATTCTTGATTGAGCAGTGCTTCAACTTTGGGCCATTCGATCACAGATTCTGGACCCATGTTGCCTAGCGATGTAACAGCATTGAACTTCACCTGAGGGTCTTGATCTTCAAGGGCCTTATTCAAAACCGGCAAAGTTAGTTGGTTGTTTAGTGTACCTAACGCCAGGACCACAAAATTTCTCGTACGCGCGTCAACCGACTCGTAATAGACCTGAGATAAATTTTCGATCACCCAAGGCATATCTTCTTTAGGAATTTTCTGCGCGGCCAAGAACTTCGAGAGCTCATAAGCGGCGACCCAACGGTTACCAAAAGTTTTAGAATTTAATTCTTCGACCAAATCCCGGTGATTTTTTCCTGAGGAGAGCATCTTGGTGACACCGAAAATAATGAGCGCACCAATGAGGACGATGGCTATAGGAACGGTGATGCCTGATAAAGGAGAACTTTCGAGAATTTTTTTCGAAGGTCCATTTTGTTCGGACATTTGATTTCCTTCTGATGAAATGCGAGGTAAATATGAATGGAAATTAGCAAATCACGCCTCAAAATGGAAGTCTTCTTATGGCCTATCTACTTAGATTTTTGTTGATCCTGATGGTTATTGGGATCGCCATTACCGCAAGTGTTGCTTTGGGTTGGTTACATTTAGAATTCGGCCACATCCATTTGGCCATTCCCGCATTTATCTACGTGGTTTTCATCCAGGCATTCGTGATGTTTTATTTCATCGGCGTCTCCCGCCTCGTTGAAAACGTTTGGAACGCACTCAATAGCAAGGGCAACCTCAACGAACTCTTTGATGTGCCTCCTGCAGACCTTGAGCCCTATAAGAAAAAAGTTACCCGCTACGTTCACGAATCCACCCTTTCAAAAAGACAGACCATTCCTTGGACTATGCTCATGCTCATTCTCGGTACGATCGCTTTTTTACTCGGCGGAGCTCATGATACGGGCATGGTGAGAAAGATTGTTCACTCGGGTGTGGCATATGGATTTATCGCGGCCATGATCATTGGGTTTGTGAGGCAGTGGCATTATCTTGGGAAAAGCCACGTTTTGTTGGGGGAAATGAAGGCCCTCTTTGGTATGTCCCGGGATGCGATGTAGGTCTAAGTACCTGAATCTGTTTAATTTTATAATCCTTTCGCTCTTCTGCTCTTCTCTATCATTCTTCTGAGGGATTCTTCCGATAAAATAGGCATATGAAGATGTTTATTTTGGGGATGGTATTGGTTTCGTTTTCTTTATGGGCACAGACGGGTTCAGAGATCAATCAACTCTCTGATGCAGAACTGGGTCGAAAATTTATCTCATCAGTTCGAGATGTTCAGATCGAGCAAACATTAAGTCAGACTGCTGAATTCAAGACTTGCATGGATACGGAATCAAATAAATTTAAAAGTACTGCTACAGAAGATGAAAGATTAACCGCTGCAGAGAATGCGAGCAAATGTCTTAAAGACAAAATTGCCGGAAAATCTAAGGAGGAAATCGAGAGACTAGAAAAGAGTCTGAACCTTAGTGGTTACAATCTGGTTAAAAGTAAAAGTGTTGAGAATATCACTAAGTATCTTACAAACAAGATGTATAAAATCATGAGTGGTGTAGATCTTGAAGAAAAGAATAAGGCCGAACTTATTAAATCAATGAAGTTTTCTAATAAGAAACTTCTTGAGCAAAGAGACTTTATCATTTTATATCAAAACCAATTGTCGAAAAATGCTTTGTTAGAAATTACTACTTTTTGTTACGAAAAATTTCGAAAGACTCAAAATCCTCTCGTTGGTACTGATTTTTCATCGCACTGGCAAAATCAGTATAACGGAGATTTCAATGATCAAGGTCTTCCAGCCTATAGCACTCCTGGAAGTGATAACCAACAAGCTATCTATAGGAATTTTCTAACTAGTGTGGGGGGTAATTCTCAAAATCTCACTACAGATTTGAATAATTTCTTTAACACATGCACAGATGCGATTAAAACACTCTGTGCAACTTTTGAAAGTAACAACAGACAAACTTCTAATATTTCTGCAGCGGTTAGTAATGCTTTAGGCCCTCCATCATTAGGAGGAAATGCTTGTTTGACCAAAGCCAAACTTCAATCCTTCAGAAAGGCTATTGCTGAATCAGAGAGTATAAAAAATCAATTTGATTCAGATTTTGCTGGTGGCGTTTCCATATCATCAAGTGGTGAAATTAAAATTTTCAAAGCCGGAGCAACAAAAGAAACAACCTTTGACAGTTTAACCACCAGTTCTTCAATCGATTTCCTCAACGGGAATGTAGATGAGAATCTTACAAAAAAGCAGAAAGAATGTAGGGAGACTCCCGATGTTGCTGATTGTGATAATTTTTTGGTAGAAGACGATTCATATGAGAAAGCTCAATTTGATACAGACGTAGCCATGAATATGAAAAAAGAATTAGCCAAAGCAAAAATAAGAGAACTGAAAGCTAACAGCCAGGATTTGGAAACTTATCTTAAAGACAATGGCTTTGGTGACCTGTTGAAAGACTACAATGAACATAAAAATGAACCAGGCTATAATTTAGAGGAAAAAATAGGTGACATTTTTGAAGCTAGAAAAAATGCCACTCTAGAAGCATTGAGAGCATCGGTTGGTAGTCGCCAATTGTCGACTGGAGCTAACCCAGTAGACAAGGAACGAGTTATTGGTGCCAATGCTGCTGAGTCTGCAAATGAGAGGACCAGACTTGCTCAAGTTGTATTTTTCAATAACATCGTCACAAGCTCACTTACTTTGAGAGATCAAAACAATGTTAGTCTTGGCCGAAATACAAATGCAACAAGCCGCGAATTAAATACACTACGAACTGACGTAAACGTTAATGAGGACCTATTCTCTGGGATCACACAGAATGAACGGGATCCAGCCTCTTCAAATGGTAATCAGTCAGGAAGAGAGTCAATTACCGGTCTATCTTTTCTAAATGATATTTTGGGATTAGAGGAAAATGCTCCCGCCTCAGCTGAAAACTAAATCGACTTAATCCAAATAAACACCCGATTCTTCCCAGCAACATCTCCCCCCTGCGAGCGACTCTCAAAAATCGTAGCTTCGCTTAGGGTTGTGACTTTGGTCATGAAGTCTTTAAGGTTTTTCGAAGGGACAGTTAGGTTGAAATACAAACCACCAGGAATCTGAGTTCCGGGCTTTACGTTATCGACTTGTGAGATGCCGTATTTTTTCATGAGGGGCAGGATTTCGTTTTTGATGGTCACAGGTTCCACAGAGGCCATGAGGATTCGGTAGGCTTTTTTGTTTGATGATGTGTAAGAAGAATCGCGGTAGCCACCCTTCTTGTTTTCTTCGTACTCAGACTGAGCTGTTTCGGCTTCACCGAAACTTTTGGGAACGTTATCTACGGAATCAAGCACAACCACATCTGACTCTGGATCAAAACGTGATTCGGATTTCTCGTCCGTGAAGACGGCCTGGGCTTCAATACGCTCAAGTTCATCCAGCTCTTTATTAGAGAGATCGATCTGTTGTTTGGCGAGGAGGTCCTGTTCTTGATATGTGAGAGATTTATCGAGCCAGAAAAAGTTTGGTTCAAAAAGAGTGATCTTATTCACAAGATACTCTTCATACCACTTGTTGGTGTTTTTTAAGGCGAAGACGACGGCACTTAGAATTAAAAGGAGAAGTAGAACTTCTTGGAAGAAGCGCATCTGCTTTTTGAAGGCAGTTTTCTTTTTGAAATTATCAAAATCGACTTTGAGAGAGAGAATGTCTTTGCGCAGCTCTTTGACGAGATTTGGCCAATCTGGATAGAGAGTCACTTCCATCTGGGCCAGGATATCGTCTTCGAAAGTGCCTTTGATTTTGGCTTCAGGGCCTAGAGTTTCTTCGATCTCGCCGAAAGTGAGGTAGAGATTTTTGGAGCTCACGTTACTGACCTGGAATTTTTCATTCACCAAATCTTCGTAGGCCGGATAAACCTTGATGAGGTGATCGCGAAGAATTGTAGAAACATATCGCTCTTGAAGGTCAAACATCAAAGAAATTTCGCGGATAGAGAGTCCGCGATGAATGAAGCAATAGACGATAAATTTTTCGTAGAGCCAGCTGAGCCAAGAAATGAGAGGACCTGATTTAGCGATTTTTTTAGCGAAATCAAAGCGCTCGCTTAGTTCTTGTGGTTCGATTTGATCACGAAAAAATGATTCCCAGAACCCATTAAAGGATTCAGCGTAACGGCCTTCCCACGCGATAGAATTAATATCGAGATCGAGCCATTTCTTAAAATTTTCAAAATCATCTCTTACAAACATCAAACTCTCTTTAGGAGTAAAGCTATGCCCTGACCGCCGCCAATACAAGCTGAAGAAATACCATACTCTGAATTGAAATGCTGGAGCTGGCGCCCCAAAGTCAGAGATATTTTAAGGCCTGTGGCCCCTAATGGGTGCCCAAGGGCCACTGCTCCACCCCAGACATTTAGTTTTTCATCTGGAATCTGCAGAGCTTTCTGGCAAGACATGACTTGAGAAGCAAAGGCTTCATTAATTTCAAAGTAACTAATATTTTTGATTTCTAGTTTCTGACGAGCGAGTAATTGATTGATGGCAGGGACTGGGCCAATGCCCATCTTAGTAGGATCCACACCGACCACTTGGCCATCAATGATTTCGGCCAGAGGTTTGAGATGATGTTTATTTACGTATTCTTCAGAAGCAATCACCATGGCACAAGCACCATCAACAATTCCAGAAGCTGATCCAGCAGTGACAGTTCCCCCATCTTTTTTAAAAGTGGGTTTTAGTTTTTGCATATCACCTAAAGAGACATCGGCCCTTAGGTGCTCATCTCTAGATATGTTTTGAACGGGAATAATTTCTGGTTGAATGAGATTGGCCTCATATGCGCGGTTGGCCTTCATGTGAGAATTATATGAATACTGATCAGCATCCGCTTTCGAGACTCCGTATTCAGTGGCCAAGTTTTCTGCAGTCATACCCATAGGGATTCCAGCGTGCTTATCATAAAGAGTATCAAGTAAGAGATCCTGCGTTTTTAGAGCACCATACTTAGTGCCGAAGCGACTTCCGTAAATAAGATGCGGAACCATGGTCATATTCTCTGCACCTGCAACAAGAACAGCTTCGCATTCGTGAGTTCTAATTAAACGAGCAGCGTCTATCATCCCTTGGATTCCTGATCCACACAAACGGTTGATAACGATGCCGGGAGTTGTGTCTTTTAGTCCGCTTTTTAAAGCAAGATGGCGGCCAGCATACAAAGTATCTGGAGTACTCGGGATAACATTGGCGAAAATTACCTGATCGATTGTCTCTGGATTTATCTTATTTTCAGTTAATAAGGCCGAAGTGGCATAAACCGCCAAATCTATGGGGGAAATGCCGCCAAATGATCCGCCAAATTTTCCAAAGGCAGTTCTCTTACCCTGAACAATGAAAACTTTTCTTGGTAATGGACCCATCAAATTTTGCCCCTCTTGTGATCAATACTATGTTCTCAGTATGATATTAAATAATGCCATGAATGGCATTTAGAAATAGCAAAGGAATTGCTTATGTCTCAGGTATCATCTTCAAACGCGACCACCATGAAACAGAATATTGAGTCTGCAAATAAGAAACAAGCTGCTGACTTAAGAAAAACTGAACAGGCATTTCAGAAAGAAGTAAAACACGTCCAAGAAGATAACGAAAAAGAAATCCATAAGATTAAGAAAGACTATGAAATTCAGATCAGTACAGAAAAGTCTGAAGGCGAAGTTAAGCTTAATAAGGTAAGAAACACTTACCAGAAAAAAGTTGAAGATGAGACTAAGAGATATGAAAGACTCTTATCTGATCTCAAGCAATCGCAATCGGCTCAAGTGGCCGAGGTCAATGATAGTCACGAAAGTATATTGAATAAAAAAATTGAAAAACATAAAGAAACTCTAGAACAAGCTCAGATGAAATTTGATGAAGAGCGCGCGAAACTAGATTCGTAAACATCTCAATCCAGGAAGGAAAATAGATGACTCAAGCTAATAAAGAGAACGGTGGCATTTTCATTAACGGTAAGAAGCAAGTGATCGAGTTGCTTCAGAAGATGGATGGTCCTGATAAGGCCAAGCTTCTTAAGAACCTTCGTAACCGTAATCCTGCCCTAGCTAAAGAGCTGACGGAGTCTTGTATTTCATTTGAAAGCATCTGGGACTTAGATGATGGTGCTTTAAAGACGATTGTTTCTCAGATTCAACCAACTGTACTAGGACTTGCATTAAGTCTTGTACATACCAAGAATCAACGTCGTGTGCTTTCTTTAGTACCTAGAGAGATGGCACTTAAAGCGTTCGATATTATGCAGAAGGATCTCACAGGAAATCGCAATGAGTGCTTCCGCGCTCAGACCAAAATCCTTGAGCTGGCCCTAAGCCTTCATCGCAATCGTGTTATTCAATTCTATTAAGAAAGAAGCTTTTTAAATTCTATTTCTTGTTCGGACGTGAAGTTCTCTTCGCTTACAATAGCTTCGTGAATAATTCTATTTTCGGCAATAAGGTTTGCAGTGTGCTGAAAGCGCTCAATCATGGTCGCGGTGAGATCTACTAACCAGCGCGGAGAATCTTTGAGAATTTGTGAAAAATTGGTTGTGGGGATTTCAATAAGTTCAACATGAGAATTGGTGATGGCAGAGTAAGAATAGACTGATCCTTCGATCATGGCATTCTCCCCGATTACATCATTGTCTCGGGCCCTAAAAACAGGAACAAGACGATCCTTGGCCTGCTTAAGACAAAGAACTTCACCACTCTTAATCAAGTACAATTTACTGACAGGTTCACCCTCTTTAAAAAGTAATTTTTTATCACCAAGCTGATACTTATCTCGCATGAAGAAATTCCTTTTTAATTTTACCTTCCAAAATCGTACCGAACCTTAAACCATAGGTCGAGATAGAAAGTTCTTTAACTAACAATCTATGGGTTAAATGATAAACCAAGTGAAGTCCGCCTCGGATGCTATTGGAGCGCTTTTGCAAGAATGGGAAAAGTGTTACAAATTGCTCCGAAGTGCTGTCTGAGTATTTCTTAAAAATACTATCAACGTCTTCAGATTTAAGGACCAGTCCATGAACATCATCTTCGACAAACTCTTTACGTTCAAGATGCATGTTCCCTAAAGATGTGACTGTACCAGCAACGCAAAATAATTCTTTGGTTTGAAATTTATCAATATCGTTTCTATAATCTAGGAATATCTTCTGAAGATTTTGAACAAACAAATGATCTTCCAGCCATTGGGATGCACGAACTGCACCTACGGGCATGCTGATGGTATCAAGGATCTGAAAAGTTTTAGTGTTAACCCTTATAAGTTCTGTGGAAGCTCCACCAATATCCATAATGCTGATAATATCTGAAGAAAACTTACTATTAAAAAGAATTCCTTTTGTAGAATAGAATGCTTCACCTTCAGAAGTAATAATCTGAACATCTACACCTAACTCAGACTTAATGCGCGCAAAAAACTCTGGTGCATTCTGAGCTACCCGGGAGGCTTCTGTTGCAGTAGCAATAATATTTGAGCGAGAAATTTGATGTTGGTCACATTCTTCTGCATAAGATTTGATTGCAGCGTAGGTTGCTGCCATTGAGTCATCATGGAATTTTTTAGTTTTATCTAGATCTCTACCAAGAGAAGTAATCTCACTTCGCTTTGAAATTTCATTAAATTTACCGTGAGATAAATCAGCGATGAGTAAAAGAACACTATTTGAACCAATATCAATTGAAGCTCTTAAGTCATTCATCATGAGTTCACCACCCTCGTCACATCACCCGGGATAGCAGGATTGATGAGCCCTTTTTCACAAATAATCCCAGTGATCAATTCATGAGCTGTAACATCAAAACTTGGATTCACTGATTGAGCACCTTCTGGTGCGAGCCTGATTCCTTTAAGCTCGGTAATTTCACTTGATGCGCGCATTTCAATTTCAATCCCTTTTCCATTCTGAGTATTGATATCAAATGAACTCACGGGAGCTACCACATAGAAAGGAATCTTGTAGTATTGAGCAACGATGGCCAAAGTTGCAGTTCCCACTTTGTTAGCGGTATCCCCATTGGCAGCGATGCGGTCAGCACCCACAAAAATGGCATCTACTTTACCGTGAGAGAGAATATAAGAGGCAGCCCCCTCCACTACAATACTGTAGGGAATATTTTCTTTACTGAGTTCAAAAGCAGTTAATCGGGTTCCCTGCATATAGGGACGAGTTTCATCCGCGTAGACGTGAGACACTCTGCCTTGAGAATGCGCGTGTGAAATCACACCCAGTGCTGTTCCTAGAGAACCACATGCAAGAAAGCCGGTATTACAATGGGTCATGAGATTCCATTTGCGATCACCCACGACTTTTAAAAGTTCAGCGACTCCAATGTTGGCCATCTTGGTATTTTTCTCATGACTCTCTAGAATCTGCTGATCTCCAAAAGCGATCAGTTGCAGATAAATTTCTTCGGGGGATAATTTATTTTTAAGACCATCAGTCATGATTTTATAGCAACGATTAACCTCAAAAGAGAGATTCACAGCTGTTGGGCGAGCATCGATCATTTCATCACTTGCAGCTCTGCAACTCTTTTCAGTCAGCTCTTTCTGAGACTTCACCCAAAGGGCCATACCATAGATGGCCGTAAAGCCGATACAGGGAGCTCCGCGGACGACCATATCTTTTATAGCGAGTGCGCAGCCTTTTAAATCTGAAACTTCAACAAAGGTTTCTGAATGAGGAAGAAGTCTCTGATCTAAGAGAAGGAGTTGATGATTTTTCCAAATAATTGGTCGATAGGAATCCGTCATAATTCTTCCCTTTGCCATACAAGCTCTTTAACTTCTTTTCTCACAGGTTTCCATTTGAAATTTTTGGGATAATTGAGAACAAGAAATGATTTTAGCTTTGGATCAGTTTGAAGAAGGCCTGTAACTTTAGCAGGATCTGCATTTTCAAAGGTGATGGCATTAATTTGAAGTGCTTTATTTTTGAGAGATAGACTCCAGTTTTGATTGGGAGATACGAGAGCATCCAACGTAAATGACTGAGAAATCTTATTCACGAGATTTATCCATTTGCCCGTTGGCTCCTTAAGATCAGTAGCATTAACCTGGGCCAGCCACACTCCATCAGTCCAATCTGTACTCCACTTCCCTTCAACTTTGCCATTGAGCTTTCCTTCTTGAACAGCGAAGAATGTTTCCAGGAATTTATATTGAGGAATCCAAGTAAATTGCTGAAGCTCTAAGGAAATCTGATGGAGAGGACGCTTGAGTTGATAGTTGAGTTTTAAAGTTGAAAGAGCTTCAGAAAGATCACCTTGGTAATATTTCTGATCAGGTGAAATTCCGTAGCGAAAATTACCATCCACAAACTTTTTATCTAGTTGGCATTTCTTAAAAGAAATAACTGTGTTGAAGTAGTGATTATCCACTAGATTGATAAAGTCACCAAGCTTCATCACTGGCTCTACCGCCAATTTAAAATCTAATCCTGTGAATCCAAGCTCTTCGTTATACTGAGTAATCATACCTCTTTTAAAATCAATGATGGATCTTCTAAAAAAACTTACTTCGCTTTTTGGACTGATGAAAGATGACTCCCAACGGGTATCTTCGGCGACAAGTTTCCATTTTCCAGGTACTGAGCTTTGAGGACCAAGAGTGATGTTACCGTCGAAATTAAGAATGGCCCTTAGGTTTGCAATTTCCTGATCAGCTTTCTTTGAAACTCGCACACTTCCTTGGGCGAAACCTACAAGTTCGGTTAGATAAGGATTTTTAACTTCTTGATCTACTATGCCTAAGAAGCTTAAAGGCACTTTCTGAAAATCCATATTGATAGAAAGCTCATTCTCATTAGCAATAAATGAGCCCGTACCTATGGATAATTTTTCAATCAGAAGATTGAAATCAGAAATAAGATTCATATCAGAAGGCTTAAGGCTTGCTTTGCCATCGATAATAAGATCTTCAAACTGAAGCTTATCGTTACTCTCCCGGGTTTTGAATTCCCCGCGATAATTTAGCTTCCATAGTTCTGGTTGAGGAGTAACGTCTCCAAAGAGCCAAAGTTCAGAAGTATACTTTGCTTCTTTATGCTGAATCTCGATAGGAATATTTAATTCAAATGCAGAGTTCTTACCATATTGAAACTCACGAACTAAAAGTTTTGACAGCCTAAAGTAGCGGCGTGAATTGTGAAGATCTTTGATGGAGATATTTTTGGCCCGGATAGAATATTTCGCGTCCGCTAGATATCCTGGAAGCACCACTTGAATTTTACGATTTTTATTTTCGGTGGTATCCGTTTGAGGCGCAGGTTCTGTTATCGAATTTGAATGATCAACATAGATCACAAGATCAGATAAATTAATTTGAGCATTGCCGCGATTCAAAAGAAGTAGCCACCAAGGAACTTTGAGTTCAACTTCCCCGATGCTGCCAATAATTTTTCCAGAACGAGTGAGAATTACGTTTTTAAGGTTCAAATTAAAGTCAACCGAGAGTCTGTAATCCACTTTATCCACGTTGAGTTTAGCCCCAGGATAATTTTTCTGGATTTGCTCAGTCACAAGTGCGATGAAAGTTTCCGGTTTTAAGCGTGAATAAGCACTGTAAAATAATCCTCCGATGAAAAGGAGGAGAATAACCCAAAGACCGATAATAACTTTTAAAGATAATTTCATTTAAACCTAAACTCTCTGTAAGGGTGCAAATTTGACCATGAATTTTTTTCGAATGCCGTCGCGGAACTGAATAGTGACTTTCTCATCTTGGCCCAAACCTTCAGTATCAAGGACAGTTCCTTCACCATAAAGAGCATGAATAATTTTTGAACCTGAAGGGTAGTTAGAGAGATTTTTTACAACAGCTTTCTGCTGGTAAACTTTTTCACGGTAAAAGACTTCGTCCCCATCACTATTTGACTGATCGAAATCATCATAACTAGGCTGCTGAGCATACTCAGCTTTCTTTGAGGTGGTCTGGTAGAAATCCCATTTAAAGTAAGTCGAAGGAATTTCATACAGAAATTGGCTTGGACCATTAAATTTCAAACTTCCCCACAACATCCTGCCTTGAGCGAAAGTAATTGTGAGTTTTTTCATCGCCCGGGTCATGGCCACATAAAAAAGGCGACGCTCTTCCTCAAGTGCCGTTGGTCCCACCTCTAAACTCTTAAATGAGGGGAAGATATTTTCTTCAATACCAATGAGAAAGACGTGTGGATACTCTAGACCTTTTGAGCCATGTACAGTCATCAGAGATACTTGATCTTGAACTGAACCGTCTTCATTGGCCGTTGTATCCAGAGTGATATTCTCTAAAAATTTCACAAGAGTTGGTTCTGGCTCAGAATCTTCAAACTGCTTAATTGCACTCATGAGTTCTTCTAAGTTCTCTAAACGCGCGGCACCCTCATAACTTTTATCAGCTTTCAAAAATTCAAAATAACCAGACTCATTGAGCAGTTTCTCATAACTAAAAGTCGGGGAGTGATTTTGGTTTTCTAAAATCTGAACTTCTTGAATCAGGCCCACCATTTGATAGATGGCACTTTGAACCTTGCCGGATAATGACAGATGCTTAAATTCAGAAGGCTCTTCAGCAATCTTTTCGATTAATTCAAAGAGAGAGAGACCAAGTCTTACAGCTTCATCTTCTAGTTTTCTAAGTGAGGTCGTTCCCACACCACGTGCAGGAGTATTGATGATTCTAGTTAGGGCCAGTGAATCTTTCTTATTCACCACGACTCTCATGTAAGAAATCATGTCCTTAACTTCTTTACGATCGTAGAATTTTATTCCTGCTACTACCCGGTAGGGAAATTTTTCTTTCCGAAGAGCATCCTCGATGGTGCGGGAATGAGCGTTGTTGCGGTAAAATACGGCAATGTCTTTAAGAGAGACTCCGTCCTGAGAGAGTTTTCTAATCTGCTGGCCAATGTATTCGGCTTCAGCGCGATCATCTCTGCACTCCATGATCTGGATCTCATCGCCTTCATCATTGTCAGTCCACATATTCTTTCCCTTGCGGGCGACGTTGCGTGAGATGACATGTGAAGCGGCTTCGATAATTTTCTTTGAAGAGCGGTAGTTTTGTTCAAGCTTTATGAGCTTGGCTTCAGGGAATACATTTTCATAATCAAGAATGTTTCGGATATCTGCGCCACGCCAGGAATAAATTGACTGATCCTCATCTCCTACCACACAAATATTTCGGTGATGAAAACTAATCTGTTGAACAAGTTCAAATTGAGCACGGTTAGTATCTTGATACTCATCGACTAAAACATATTTATATTTTTGTTGATACTTAATTAGTACTTCCGGAAAGGAGCGGAATAAATTCAGTACTCCCGTGATGAGACCACCAAAATCCACAGCATTACTCCGGTGCAGTTCTGCCTCGTAATCCAGGAAGATATCAAATAGACGCTTATCTTCGGCATACTTCTCAATATCTTCATTCCGAGTAAGCCCTACATAATACCCAAGATTTTTAAGCCCATCGATAAAAGCTGCAATGGTATAGGGAGATAGTTCTTTTTGATTAATCCCGCGCTTATTGAGAATCCCCTTGATAATGGCCTGAGACTCTCCATCATCATAGATAGTGAAGTTTTTTGACAGACCAAGATAGGTGGCTTCCATTCGCAGTACCTTGGCGCAAAAAGCGTGGAAGGTTGTCACTTGAAGTGCGCCTACATTCACTTGAGTACTCGAGGCCAGACGCTCACGCATTTCTCGAGCCGCTTTATTAGAAAAGGTCACGGCCAAAACTTGAAAAGGACTTATGCGCTTCTCCTCCAACAAATACTGAATGCGCGCCACAAGAGTACGAGTCTTTCCAGATCCGGCACCAGCAAGAATCATGACTGGACCATCCGTCATGAGAACTGCTTCTCTTTGAGATTCGTTTAAGAAACTTA
>CAMDDI010000041.1 GCA_945890905.1 Bacteriovorax stolpii | reverse complement strand
AATTGAAACAGGTCCTATTCCTACTTTGATACCATCCACACCAGCTGCGATTAAATCTTCGCAAGCTTTGGCCGTGGCCACATTCCCTGCGATGACATCTACATTTGAATTGAGCTTTTTAATCGCCCTCACCATATCCATGACACCTTTGGAGTGCCCGTGAGCGGTATCTACAACAATGGCATCCACCTGCGCTTTGATCAGTGCCTTCACGCGGTCCATTTCCTTGTCACTCACCCCACAAGCAGCGGCTACACGTAAGCGGCCATACTGGTCTTTATTAGCATTTGGATAAGCGATAGTTTTTTCAATATCTTTAATGGTGATAAGGCCGCGAAGTTTTCCATCCGCATTCACTACAGGAAGTTTTTCAACTCGGTGATTTTGCAAAATCGCTTTCGCAGCTTCGAAATTGGTTCCTTCAGGGGCGGTGACTAAATTTTTAGAAGTCATGACGTCTTTAACTTTTTTTGTGATATCTGAAACAAAACGTAGATCACGGTTAGTAATCATTCCCACAAGTTTTTGATCTTTATCCACCACGGGAAATCCAGAGATCTTATATTTTTTCATAAGCTCAAAAAGATCCGAGATTTTTTGATCTGGATTCACCGTGAAAGGATCCAAGATCATTCCAGATTCGTACTTCTTTACCTTTTCGACTTCAAAGGCCTGCTCTTCCGGAGTGAGATTTTTATGTATCACCCCAATTCCACCTTCCTGGGCCATGCAAATCGCTGTGCGCGACTCAGTTACAGTATCCATCGCTGAGGATACGATAGGTATATTCATGGTAATATTTCGTGAGAAACGGGTTTTTAGTTCGACTTCTGTAGGAAGAACTTCGGAATAATTTGGAACGATCAGGACGTCATCGTAAGTTAGAGCTAAGTCTGTGGTGTAAAACATAAAAGCTATCCTTTGATAGTACAAAGGATAGCTTGTTAAAAACTATATGCGAAGAACGTAACCAAGATTTTTAAGAGTTTTAATGTGCGTAGAGAAAGGTTTTAACTTTCTGCGTAGGTTTGAAAAGTGAGTGTCGAGGTTATTCACTTCAACGTGCACATCTTTCCAAAGCATATGAATCAAGTCGTCTTTATGGATAACGCGATTTGGGTTCTGAGAAAGAACAAGAAGGAGTTGGTACTCTTTTGGAGTGAGACGAACAGCTTGATTGTTCAAAATGACTTGGTGTCAATCAAGATCAATAACGAGATCTTTGAATTTTATCACTTTATTGTTCTGCAGATTTCTTTTTGAGAGCTGAATACGGTTGCGAACGCGAGCAATAAGCTCCTCAGTTTGTACCGGTTTGATAAGGAAATCATCCGCTCCAATCTCTAGACCCTTAACTCGGGACCCCATGTCTGAATCACCTGTTAAGAAGAGTACAGGCAAATTTTGTTTGGCCCGTTTCACTTCTTCATAAACTTGGAATCCATCTTTTCCTGGGATGTGAAGATCCAGAAGAATGGCATCCGTGTGATTAGCACGAATGAAGTCTAAACCTTTGTCTGGTTCTGAAAACGTCTCAAGGACAAATGAGTCCGAAAGAGAGCTAGAGAGAACCTCTAAGAGGTCTTTGTTGTCGTCAATAATTGTGAGGTGCATTTTATTTTTTTCCATGGACAGATAATAAGAGCACTTAAGGTGAAATAAAAACTCAAGATTACTTAATTCTTACAATAGACGTGTTAGATATAAAAAAACCCCTCAATTACGAGGGGTTATCTTTCTCTTAAAGATGTCATTAAAATGTATTCTAAGTCCTAGTAACTCTTAAGGTCTTGGATGAGATTATCCAGTTCTTTCGGGTACTTAGGCTGTTTGTCAGATTGGTCCTTAAGGGAGGCTCCAAACTCTGTATCCAAATTGAACTCAGCGGCTGCCTTGTTTGGCATATCAGAGGAGCGGATAGGCGCAATTGAGGCCGGGGCCCTTGGGGCCAGAGTACTTGCAGCCTGGGTAGCGGGTGCAGTGAAGGCAGGAGTTGTAGCTTTCCATGTAGATCCGTAAAAACGAATAGGTGTACCTGTAGAAGTATCGGCCTTTGCTTTCACCACTTTCTTTTTAAAATAATTGTAAGCTCCCCCTTCTACTGAGGCGGGTAATCTTCCGCTGGACATAAAGATGATCTCACCTTTTTTTACTACAGGAGCTTGATCTGTATTCTCTACAACTGAAGCAACTGATCTCTCTGCAGTTTTTGTAGTAGTGTCTGTTGCTTTCATTTCTCGGGGAAGTTGTTTGAATTCCGCCAAAGCAGAATTCAGAGAAGATAAACCTACTTTCGTTGGGGCCCGAGGAGTTCCATTTTCAACATCAGGATCAATTAACGAAAATGAACCTGCCGAAACGGTATATTTCATATTCTTATCAAGAATGTTAGAAACCTCTACATCTCCATTCACCACAAGAATTTGGGAGCGAGAAGTCGCCTGATCGAAAGTCACAATAAACTCACCTTTCCAAAAGTCAGCGTGCCCATTAGCTGTCGTAAGTGCTAGAGGGTGACGGGCATTTTTAGATTCGATCCAAGCCTTTCCGCGCTTGAGCTGAACAGACTTATCAAAGAGCTTCATGTGAGATCCACCAATCATATGATAAGTGGCATCATAGTAATCGTTGAAGCCCACACTGGCGCCTTCTTCAACCATGATCTCAGTCTTGTCTTCAAGTTTTGAATTCACTTTTAGAGAAGTGGTTTTCCCATCAGGAGTAACAGCAAAAACTGAACCTTTGAGTTCAGTGATCATTGCTACTGGCTTTGCCCACAAGGGGAAAGCCACAAGTCCAAGAAGAAGGAGACTACTGTTTAATGTTGTACGAGATGTCTTCATAATACCTACTTAAAATTTTCCACTCTTCAGTGTTTCTGTATTTCAATCTAAACTCTTCAACGGTTGCTAAAAATTTCTGATGATGACCTTGCTGATACTGGGCAAGGGCCAGCCAAAGTTTAGCCCCGCGATAAAATTCTGATTTCGGATAGTTTTTCACTAAGCGATCAAGATGTTTTTCAGACCAGTCATAACGCTTTCCACTCTCAAAAGCCGCTACTCCGGCCCCAAAAAGAACGCGGTCACTCACGATTTCGTGTTTAGGAAAGCGATTGATCAACTCATTATAAAATTGGGCTGATTTTTCATAGTTTTTGAAATGAAGCTCTTTTTCACCAATTGCCAGAAGTTTGTCAGGAGTCCATTTATAAACTTCATAATTCACAAGATCGTTAGCATCTGGTTTAGGAATACTCGCGATCGCACGGGCCGCTTCAGGCTTCTTAGTGGATTGAGCTGCAAAATACTTATTCTTTGATTCGAGTTGTGA
The DNA here is from genome assembly GCA_945890905.1 of Bacteriovorax stolpii. Taxonomy (GTDB): domain Bacteria; phylum Bdellovibrionota; class Bacteriovoracia; order Bacteriovoracales; family Bacteriovoracaceae; genus Peredibacter. The sequence goes on along the minus strand of CAMDDI010000041.1, from coordinate 14,221 downwards.
GATTTGATACTTTAGATCTGAGATCTTCATCTCAAGAGCGCGATTATCCCGGGCCAGAGCAATAGATTTTTTTTCATATTCGTATTGCATATTCCATTTCTTCATAACAGTTGTATCCATTCCACCCCATTTCCAGAGGGAGAATACAAAACCAAACGCCATGATAGAAAAAACGAATAAAATCTTCATTAGTCGATCCTTAAAGGTTCATGAAACACACCCCCTTTTTATCGGTTATTAGAAAACAATCTTTAATCCTAAAGATTTCGGCATAACTTACCGATAAATAGTGCAGGAGCTACAATTATGCACTTTCGGACACTTGGCCTTATTCTTCTCTTCTTATCACTGAATGCTTTTGCTCAAGGGAGAAGTCCGGCAGTAGAGGATTTTGTAGGGATAGAAGTAGATCACCCGGAAACGACTCCAGGCCCCTCTGGCACTCTTTTTAATCTTGAAAACGACGTAAGCAAGCTCGTTGAAGTTGAGACTTTTCAAAACAATCCTCAAGCTCCTAAGGTTCGAGAAAGCCCGGCCAAGACCCCTATGAGTAAAACAGGATTGTTCAGTATCGCTCTGTTTGTTTTTCTGCCACTGACAATTTGGTTCTCATTAATGAATCGCTTAAGACAAAAAGCTACTATTGAGAGTGCTTCAAATATTGAAATTTTAGAACAATATCGCAAAGAGAGAGAATCCCGAAAAAATCAAGAAATCAAAAAAGCTTCTTAAAGCTTGTCCCAATTCCCTTTACCCCGATAACGAAAAATTCTTTGGATATGATTGTACTGAACTGTAACTTCCCTGGTGCCATCCTTATCCATATCAAAAACATTCACTTGGTAATCTCTTCTCCAATACTGGTCTCGTTGGGCCTCTTTCTCATGAAAAAAATGGGCGCCTTCGGTGAGTTTTAAGGTTCCAAGATCATTGTTGTCATAACTTAAAAGATATATTTTTGCTGTGGATTCAAACTTCTGACCCTTAGTAAAACCTTCATCTAAAAAAAGTATCAATGCTCTGGCCGTAAACGAGAGATGAACCATTTTGACTTTATAGAGATAGCTTTCTGCTCCCGTAGACAATAATCTTGCTTCAAAAATAACTCCACCTGAAGAATTGCGGATATCTAAGTAGTCCACTCCATCGCGCTTTTGAGGCTGAATGACTTCTTCAATTCCATCACTATTGAGATCAACTTTATAAATGGCACCTTTCACGTTAAAAGGTGGAATCATACTGTCTTTGATATCCACATTGGTTTTTAGTGATTCTCCGCTGAGAATATGGCGGTAATACCTCTCATCCTGTGAAAAGATCTCACTAGAAAACAAAAATATCCATAAAAGCATCCATTGCTGCACCATGAGTTTATTGTAACTTAAACTTCCCTTTGTTAATATGGGCTTCAGTTAAGGTAGGTTTTTGTATGATTATTTCACTCGGATTTATCCGCTCCTCTAGTCAGGTCCTGATTAAGCAGCTCGATTGGCAGCAAAATTCCCTATCGGACCGGCTTATCGATGTCACAGATATCGCTGATGAGAATCTGCAGGCCCTTTACTTGGCCGATGACGAACATTTCAACTCCCTGGTGGGAATTCTTGAAAAAGAAAAATCTTTCTACCCGATTCTTGATGCCCGAGATGAGAGTCTTACCTATTCAGCTTTTGAAGATCTTCCGGTCCAGCAATTTAAAGACCTCTATCTGAAGATTCAGAATCGTTGGACGCTACATCAAAACTTTAATTCCATTGAACATCTTTGGAAAATCACAAGTCACTTCAGAGATCTTTGGAAAAGAGATCGTTTAAGTTTCTTTGAAGAGCTTTGGTATTGGATGAAGAGAAATATTGGTTCAACTGATCTCACCATCATCTTTAACGATGTAGTTCACTCTACCGAGAAAGATGAAAATAATGAGAAGAAAGATCGACCAAAACTTGTTCAATCACTTCTAATTGGCGGCAAAAAAGGAAATTTCACTCAGGGTGGACCTAAAGAAAAAGAACTAATGCAGACTTATCTTGATAAATTTCATGACGTTTTTGAAGTAACAGAATTCAATCCTTCTAAAGGTCAATTTGTGGCAACGGCCCAAATTGAAAGAAGTCCTATCCTTTTCATGGCCAGAACTGCTGGACTCAACCAACTTCAAAGGACTTTGCTCGCGAGTCTATTCAATGGACTTCAGAATTAAAATTATGGTTCACATAAGTTAAGTTTTTCTTTAAAACCAAGATGATGGAACTGAACTTTCTGAGAAGCTGAAAAATAATCCTTTGGAAATTGCCGAGAATTTAAAAAAGAATAGAAATCTTATAGCATCAGAAAAAATTACCATAATTGAACAGCATCACGGGCTTCCCAATAGGAAAGTTGTCCTTACGGGATCACTGGTCCAAGACTTAATCAGCTCTCCACTCTTTTTATCGTGAGTCAAAGAATTTTGAAAAGTCACTTGAAGCACTTATGAGTGTCGTGGATTAATTATTTCCCAAAACGTCCCAGAGTCTCTCCCCCCAGAACATGAAAATGAGTATGAAAGACGGTTTGTCCGGCGTGAGCGCCTAAATTAGTCACGACTCTGAATCCTTCTTCATTCATCCCCTCATCTTTTACAAACTGAGAAATGCTTTGATAAATATCCTTTATCTGCCCAGGATCTGAGTCCATCATTTGTACAATATCTTTGGTATGAGATTTATGAATGAAGAGAAAATGCTTGGCCGCAAGGGGATGAAGATCTTTAAAGGCAATAACTTGATTATTTTCAAAAACCTTAGTTGAAGGAATTTTGCCTTCAACGATTTTGCAAAAAATACAATCAGACATGACTAACCTTTTACTCGTTTAATTCTGGCACCGAGATTTGTAAGTTTCTCATCAATTTTTTCATAACCACGGTCTAAGTGGTAGACCCTTTGTATTTCGGTAGTCCCCTTGGCCACCATGGCACATAAAATGAGTGCAGCGGAAGCTCTGAGATCGGTACACATAACTGGAGCTCCACTCAAAGATTCAACACCCTCAATCAAGGCGGATTTGCCTTTAAGAGTAACTCTCGCCCCCATGCGGCCCATTTCTGGAACGTGCATGAAGCGGTTTTCAAAAATTGTTTCTGTAACAATAGAACTTCCCTCGACAATACTCATGAGGGCCATCATCTGGGCCTGAACGTCTGTGGGAAATCCTGGGTAGGGTGCGGTTTCAATGGCCACACCTTTTAATCGATTAGATTTTTTTACGGTGAGAGAATTTTCATCTGCCACAAAGTCAGCACCCATCTTTTTTAAAATCTCTAGCACGTATGTTAAATGCTTCGGTTTAAAGCCTTCGACCTTAACTTCGCCACCTGTCATAATAGCGGCAATAATGAACGTCGCAGCTTCGATGCGGTCACCAATCACTCTATAAGGTTTGGTTGCCGGTTTTAATCTTTCAATGGGAATGCCTTGAATGATAATTCTAGAAGTACCTGCACCCGAAATCTTTACCCCTTGAGCGATTAAAAAATCTGCCAGATCATCAATCTCTGGCTCCATAGCAGCATTTTCAATTACTGTTTCACCTTCGGCCAAAACTGCGGCCATCATTAAATTCTCAGTGGCACCCACACTGGGAAACGGAAGCGTGATGACAGCACCTATGAGTTTTTTTGCAGTGGCCTTTATGTAGCCATTTTCAATTTGAATTTGAGCGCCTAATTTTTCCATTCCCATCAAGTGTATATCTACTGGCCGGGCCCCGATAGCGCACCCTCCAGGGAGCGAAACACTGGCAACACCATACCTGGCCAAGAGAGGACCTAATACTAAAACAGAAGCACGCATGGTTTTAACCAGAGCATAATCTGCATGCTGATTCATTAAGGTTGTTGCATCAAGGGTTGTTTCATCACCACTTTGAGAGAGTTTTACTCCCATACTTTGAAGAAGCTTTATAATGGTTGAGACATCCATGAGGTCTGGGATGGAATCGAACTTCACAGCATAAGGACACAAGAGTGTCGCCACCAAGATGGGAAGAGTTGCGTTTTTAGCTGAGGAAACTTTTACTGAACCGTTAAGAGTCACTGGCCCTTCAACAAATAATTTATCCATGGGATTCCCTTTTGATAGGGATATTTTAGATTAGATGACTTGAGCTTTCAAGAAGCGATCGTGACCTGAATAATCCTTGATGACTTTGGCCTGCTGAAATCCGAGCTCAGTCAAAAGAGAGACTTGAGTTTGAAGTTCTAACTCATGCCCTTCCATCATGAAAATTCCTTGAGGATTCAAGTGTGTTTTAACCTGCAGGAAGAATTCCCTAAACCAAGCTTCATACTCACCATCCGGTAAATAGAGAGCAAGCTTAGGTTCGAAGACATCAACAGTTCTCTGTACCAAATTCTTGTGGGCCGAGAGTTTGATATAAGGAGGGTTTGATACAATCAGATCAAAAGTTTCACTCACCTGACTTAAGCGATCTGACTCCAAAAATCTAGCAGGAACTCTCTGACGAGTCGAATTGGTTTGGGCCACCTTTAAAGCTGCCGGGGAGAGATCAACTCCTACTCCTTTGATACCTACATTGTTTTTTAACAATGAAAGTAAAATGACACCACTGCCAGTGCCCACATCCAAAAGAGTTTGAATGTTTTTTTTGTGACCAAATTCTTTAACTAATAAATCCACCATGAGTTCAGTTTCAGGGCGTGGAATAAGGACGTTTTCATCAACATAGAACTCACTGCCATAGAATTCACTTAGACCTAAAATGTATGAAAGAGGGCGACCATTGAGAAACTCGGTTTGAAGTTTTAATTGGATCACTTCACTAAGACTGCACTCAGATTGATAAAGACTGAGTTGAAGTTTTTGAGAGCGTTTTTTGAGTGTGTCTTCCACTTCACGCAAGAATCTCTCTAGTCCAATTCCCGGATAGTGGGCCTTAAGAGTTGCCTGATGCTCAGAAAAAAAAGAACTCCAAGTCTGCTTGAGAGCTTTTATTCTTCTGTCCCTTGGAGCAAGATCGCTTGGTTGTGAGCTATGAGGGCGTCGATGACTTCATCCACATCACCATTCATAAAATTTGGGAGATTATAGATAGTGAAATTGATACGATGATCAGAAATGCGCCCTTGAGGATAATTGTAAGTACGAATCCGTTCTGAACGATCTCCAGTTCCTACTAGCCCTTTTCGAGTGGCCGCTTCTTTGGCATGAGCTTCTTGGATACGAAGGTCATAAAGTTTAGCTTTAAGAATTTTGAAGGCTTTAGTTTTATTTTTTAACTGAGATCTCTCATCCTGCATAGCAATCACAATGCCTGAAGGCATGTGGGTTAAACGTACCGCTGAATCGGAGGTGTTTACTGACTGACCACCTGAACCACCAGATCGATAAACATCAATGCGGATTTCATTCATATCCAAAACCACATCATCTACTTCATCAGCTTCAGGCATTACTGCCACTGTGATCGTTGATGTATGCACTCTGCCCTGTGCTTCCGTATCAGGCACACGTTGCACGCGGTGAACTCCTGATTCATATTTCATTCTTGAATATACTTTATCACCAGATACACTCACCACAATTTCCTTGACCCCGCGGTCTCCTTCAGAGAGTGATACCACTTCTGAATTCCATCCCTTAGTCCCAAAATACTGACGGTACATACGCCAGACATCGGCCACAAATATGGAAGCCTCATCTCCTCCGGCACCGGCACGGATCTCGAGAAGAATGTTGCGGTCATCATTGGGATCTTTTGGAAGAAGAAGGAGTTTGAGCTCTTGCTCTAGGCCTGGCATGCGGGCCTCAAGTTCGGTCAGCTCTTCTTTGGCCATCTCACGCATCTCTTCATCTTTTTCATTATGAATGATGTCTTTATTGCCATCGATGTCTGTTTTTAATTTTTGATATTCTTTAAACTTGATAACAAGAGGCTCGATATTTGAGCGCTCAGTATTTGTTTCACGCAGTTCCTGAGGTCTATCGTAAAGAGTGGGATCGGCCAATCTCTCAGTCAAAACTTCAAATCGCCTAACCACTGCTTCTAATTTATCGAACACGTGAAAAACCTTTTTGGGCTACTCTAAAAATTCTTTAAGAGTTGAATTGGTATTTTCGATTTCTCCAATGTTTTGGATATCGATTTCTTCCATCTGAATGACACGGCTTTTAGCATCTTTGAGATTAAACTTCTCTTCAAGAAATAAAACAGCCTTAATACTTGAAAGTGCAACTTCTAACTGCCGATCATCAGGTTCTTTCGTTGTGAGCTTTTGAAGAAGCATCCCCGGAGCACTCATGGCCCTTGCCCACCATTGGTCAGAACACTTTCCAGAAGTTTTAATGAGCTCGTAACTGATCCCAGCTACTGGCAACATCAAGACCACTTTAAAAAGCATGGCCACGATATGACGAAGAATAGGAGGAAGTGCAGCACCTACCGGAACAATCGTAAAGACCGCAGAGAAGAGCATAATAGAAATAAGGATAAGAAAGAAAATGAAACTTGTGCCACAACGAGGATGAAGAGTTGTAAACTTGCGAGCGTTTTCGACTGTGAGTTCAAGTCCCGCTTCGAAGGTAGCAATGGATTTATGTTCAGCACCATGGTATTGAAACACGCGGTAGACATCTTTCATAAAAGATATTCCCCAGATGTAACTCACAAAGATGAGTGCCTTCACAACTCCATCAACTGCATGAAATGCAAAACTATCTAAGGTCCAGTCGTAACCAAGAAGATCTCCGATCCAGAATGCAACAGCATGTGGAACAAAAACAAAAAGACCAATACCAAATGAGAAAGAGACGGCCATGGTTAAGAAAGTCGCGATATCAACTTTTTCTTTCTTTTTTTGACCTGCTTCAAACTCCGCGAGAGTTTTACCCTTCTTAAGGGCCTTCTCACGCTCTTCCTCGGCCATGGCAATGTTGGCAGAGTAATTAAGAGAAACTAGACCATTGGCCATAGTTTCCACAAGCATCAGAACGCCACGAAGAAATGGCTTCTTCATGAAATCTAATTTTTTTGAAAGTCCGTACCACTGATCACGTCTTAAGCGAATGGTGCCATCTGGTTTTCTGACGGCCACAACAAAAGCATTGGGAGATCTCATCATCACACCCTCAATCACGGCCTGACCGCCGATAGAGGTGAATTGCTTGGAGAGCAAGAAGAGAATTCGCTTAAGTGTTAGATTCATTTTATGAATTCAATTTATCAAGGAACGCGCTATTTGTTTTCGTGTCCTTAATACGCTCAAGGATAAATTCCATAGAGTCCATGGTGTTCATCGGATTAAGAACTCGGCGAAGTACGAAGACGCGCTGAAGATCTTTGTCACCCATAAGGAGGTCTTCCTTACGAGTTGATGACTTATTAATATCAAGACATGGGAATACTCGCTTCTCCATAAGCTTACGATCAAGTTGAATTTCTGAGTTACCAGTACCTTTGAATTCCTCGAAAATAACTTCATCCATTCTTGAACCAGTATCGATCAAGGCAGTTGCAATAATTGTGAGAGATCCACCGTTTTCAATATTACGGGCGGCTCCGAAGAAGCGCTTAGGTTTGTGAAGAGCGTTTGAATCCACACCGCCGGAGAGAATTTTACCAGATGGTGGAACAACTGTGTTGTAAGCTCGAGCAAGACGTGTAATTGAATCCAGAAGGATCACTACGTTCTGCTTGGCCTCAACTAGACGTTTAGCTTTTTCAATAACCATCTCGGCCACTTGAACGTGACGAGTCGCTGGCTCATCGAAAGTTGAAGAGACTACTTCAGCGCGCACGTTTCGTTTCATATCTGTTACTTCTTCCGGACGCTCATCGATCAAGAGAACGATCAATTTTGTATCAGGGTGATTATCAGAAATGGAGTTGGCCATATCTTGCATGAGCATGGTCTTACCGGCTTTCGGAGGAGCCACGATCAAACAACGCTGACCAAAACCTTGAGGAACAAAAAGATCAATGATTCGAGTCGAGTAAGCAGTTGGCTTACTTTCGAGATTGATTTTTTGATCAGGGTAGAGCGGAGTTAAGTTATCAAAGAGAACTGTAGTTCTGTGTTGTTCAGGATCACGGAAGTTGATGTGATTCACTTTAAGAAGAGCGAAGTATCTCTCCCCTTCTTTAGGTGTACGAATCTGACCTTCAATGGTGTCACCAGTCCGGAGACCGAAGCGGCGAATCTGAGAAGGAGAAACATAGATATCATCCGCACCCGGAAGATAGTTATAAGAGGGCGATCTTAAAAATCCAAACCCATCTGGGAGAATTTCTAAAACACCATCACCAAAGATTTCAATATTTTCTTTAGACTGTTTAGTCAGGAGAGCAAAAATAAGTTCGTGCTTTTTAAAACCAGCAGCGTTCTCGACTTGAGCATCTTCGGCCATTTGGGTTAATTCTTCGATGTCTTTGTCACGCAAACCACTTAAGTGCATTTGGACTCCACGGTAATGTTAATGAAAAGGATATATTGTTGACTCATAAATTGGAAAAATATTGGGATTTTTATTCTCGAACATTCGAGAGGTGCGAAACGTAATTTGGATTTCTCGATTAGTTTATACTTAAACCTATAGAAGTCAATTTTTTGTTTCTAGACATCATCCTCGGGATTATGTGAATTCAGGCAGATAGCGATCTTAAAAGCCGACATTAATCCTATTTGGATGGCACCGTTGATTAACACAAATGGCCCCCTTAACTCCATTAGAAGTTCCACATTCAAGCAACTTCAATGAAGAAGTAGATCTATCAGTCATCTCTTGCTTCGGACGGGGCCTTGTGGAAAATACACGCATCTCTTGTTTTCCTTGAGGACATCCAGGATTTGCAGTGAATACAACTTTGCACTCATTATCTTCCTTACAAAATGTTGATTCTTCGCCACAAAGAACTATGTCATCTTGTGAGATTTGCTTATCAGATTGAATAAATCTCTCCTCTGCTTCTTCAATCCCTCTTAATAAAGAACATATTTTTTCTTTATCAATGCCTTCGGTGCAATCAGATTCAAGTCGGACTCGGCACACGTAAAGATCAAGAAAAGGGCAATGATCTCTAAGGGCCTTCATCGCCAACTTCAAATGATGATCTCGAGCCTCTGATAGAATTTGCAGCTGATCACCTGCTTGAAGAGGACTGGAAAATAGATAAAGAGCAAATCCGATGAGAATTGTTTTCATAAACCAATACTAATCTTGAACGACATATCTCACTATCTTAAACCGAAAAACAATCTCTTAAGTAAAATTGTCTGACCAATATTCTGGGCAGACGAGGTAAAAAACTACATCTTGCAATTACGTACCTTTTCCGTAAAATACGATTATGCGCAAGATTATTCACCTCGATATGGATGCCTTTTTTGCTTCCGTAGAGATGAGAGACAACCCGGCCCTAAGAAATGTCCCTATGGCGGTAGGAGGTTCTAGCGATCGTCGTGGAGTTCTGAGCACCTCAAACTATCTGGCCCGTAAATTCGGAGTGAGATCGGCCATGCCTACAAGCTTGGCCAAGAAGCTTTGCCCGCAGTTAATAGTGGTAAGAGGTAACATGAGAAAGTATGTGGAAGCTTCAGAAAAAGTTCTGGAGATATTTCATCAGTACACAAATTTGGTTGAGCCCATGTCCTTAGATGAAGCTTATCTTGATGTGACAGACTGTAATCTGTTCCATAACTCCGCCACTCTAATTGCCCAAGATATTCGGAAAAAAATTTTTGAAGCCACTCAGCTCACCGCCTCAGCTGGCGTTGCACCCAATAAACTTATTGCTAAAATGGCCAGTGAGATCAATAAACCCGACGGTATTTTTACTATCGCTCCTTATCAGGTGGATGATTTTATTAAAACAGTTCCCATTGAAAAACTTTGGGGAATAGGAAAAGTCACCGCTAAACGCATGCATGAAATGGATATCAAAACCTGTTTGGATTTACAGCGCTACAATCGAGACGAAATGATCCATCACTTCGGAAAATTTGGTGATAGTCTATATGACTTTTGTAGGGGGCATGACGAGCGTGAATTAGAAATTGAATATGAAAGAAAATCTTTAGGCACCGAAGAGACTTTTGCTGATGATATTTCTGACTTTGAAGAAATGAAAACTCACGTAGCCCGATTGGTGGAAGAGCTAAAAGAGTCGCTTTTATCTTACGATGATAAAACGATCAAAAACCTACATGTAAAAATTAAGTACTTTGATTTTAAACAAACAACCATAGAAAGAAAATTAGCCGTTGAAGCGGAAAACTTTCTCTACTTGTTAGAAGAGAGATGGTCTCAAGACCCACGCCCTATTCGACTCTTGGGTGTAGGTGTAAAATTTGAAGAGACCAGAGAGCCAAGTTTGCCGAACTATCAGCTCTCACTTTTGACGGACCCTAAGCTTTAAGTTACATAATAAATACATGAACGAATTTCATCTTAATCTAGATCACCCTTTGAATCTAAAAACTCTCCTCGCCATGGATTTTGGAGAGAAGTTTATTGGTGTTTCCACTTATTGCGTGAACCGTGATCCCTATCCAACTCCTTACGGTCGCATTGCAAATTTGGGTCCTGAACATGTCTTAAAAGAGCTTAGAAAGATCATTGATGATGAATGTGTGGATATGATCATTATTGGTCTGCCTCACCTTCTCGATGGCAAGGCCACAAAATCTACTCAGCGCGCTCTAGATTTTCTCAACTTTATAAAAGAGCAATTTACTCTGCCAGTTCATGACCAAGATGAAACACTTTCTACATTTGAAGCAGAATCCCGAATGAAAACCTCGGCACGTTATAATTTTCAAGTAGATCTCACGCAAATTGACGCTGTTGCAGCTAGTGTAATTTTAGAAGATTTTATTCGCCGCACGAAGCGAAACCCTGGCCTATAATAAGCACTACACATTTTTAGGGATAGATTCCATGATTAAGAAAACGCTCTTTTTTGTTTTCATTATTGGCCCGCTCTTGGGTGCGATTATGGTTGGTACGCATTTAACTTTTCTCTTCAAACAAACCTACACCGGTCCAGATTTAGTGTTTGAAGTTAGAAGCGGTGACACGTTCGGAAAAATCAATCAGCGACTCTATGACAAGGGTGTTATCACCAATACTCGCGTCTTTCACTACTACGCAAAATATAAAGACGTGATGACAAAGTTTCGCGCAGGAAGTTTTACTATTCCTCGTGGCTCCAACATATCTCAAGTTCTCGAGACCTTAGTGTACGGTCAACCCAATCTCAATAGCATCACTATTCCGGAAGGAAAGAACATGTATGAGATCGCTAAACTTTTAGATCATGCAGGTATTACCACTGAGCAAGAATTTTTAGATGTAGTAAGGGCCCCAGACTTAATCTCTCTCTTAACCGTTGAAGCTCCTTCTCTTGAAGGGTATCTCTATCCCGAAACTTACCGCTTTGCTCCCCACACTCCTGCACGTGCTGTGGCCAAAGCGATGATTGATTTATTTAATAAAAAAACCGAAGAAGTAAATTTTGATCACCCTTTTTTAAGTAAGCATCAGGTGATCATTCTTGCCAGTATGGTTGAGAAAGAAACTGGGGCCAAACAAGAGCGCCCAGAGATTGCTGGGGTCTTCACCAACCGCCTCAAGAAGCGAATGAGACTGGAGTCTGATCCAACCACCATCTATGGCATCTGGAATCGTTATCAAGGAAATATTAAGCGCTCTGATCTCCAGGAGATCACTCCTTACAACACTTATAAAATTCCTGCCCTACCTACTGGACCTATTTCAAATCCAAGTCTTGAGGCCATTCGCGCGGTCCTAAACCCAGCTCAACATGAATTTCTCTTCTTTGTAAGTAAGAATGACGGCACTCACATTTTCACTAAGAACTATGGTGATCACTCAAATGCAGTTGATGAATTTCAAAAAAAATCGAAAGCCCGGTCTGGAAAAAGCTGGAGAAATTTAAAGCAGTGAAGGACAAGCTGGAATATTGAAATAAGTCGTTACGTAGCTATTGTTAATATAAAGGAAGATATCAGAGACTCCAGAATTTCTGAGTCTTTTCGGAGAGAAGTTATAACCAGTGGCCTGAGTTCCGTTATCTAGTTCAGCTCCTAAAATCCTTCCATGCGCATCCATCGCTCTTCTAAATGAAACCTTCGGCATTGAGAAATAGACATCTTGGCTGCTACCATTGCCCATCTGTTTGATGTCTTTAAAGCACTTCGGTGTAATTTCTGTTTCCTGAAGATCACCACCATTTTTAGGGATGAGTTTCACACTGTAGCGGATGAACTTGTTAGTCACATCAATTCCAGATTCTAGTTTATTTTTAAGTCCTGTAAATAGATTTGCCGGATTGAGCATCTCACTTCGGGCCCGCTCAACAAGTAGTTCAGAAAGATCTTTTGAACACTCTCTTTCGTTGGCCCCTGTATCAGTATCATAAATAATGGGTGCACAAGCAAAGTTAGTTGCGTGCAAAATTTCTTTCAAAGGTCTGAGCAAAAGATTTGAACTGATAATTTTAGCGCGAAGTTCAGGGTCCATACCTTGTGAGATCATTCCGCGGACTCTTCGTTTGGAATCAATTAGAGGAGCACCAGAAAAGCCATTTTTAAAAGCACAGCCTTCAATGAGCATATTCGGAGAATACTCATTGGTGACAAGTGGATTGATATAATTGCTGTGGATAGAATTACAATCAACTTGGCGGATAAAACCTGTACGGTCATCACTTGCTTGCTCAATACCCCAAAAATATAGGTCCATATTATTGGTCATGCCTTCACGCGAGAGTGTCTGAGAACGGCGATTATTAAGTGACTTATTTATTTCTAAAAAGGCAACATCATCTCGCCACAAAACGGGATTATCAGAAGTGAGATCTGACACTTGAAGCACTTTAGAGCAACCGATTCGCTCACCGGTAGTGCCGGGCCTATAAAATAAGAAGAACACGTCTTTTGAACAATTCAAATCTGCTAAGCGAAGGTATTCCGGTAGGCAGCTGGTACTTGTCACTAAAACATCTGGGTTAATCAAAAAGCCAGTGCATGTTTTGAATTTGCCTGGGCCATCTGTGACCACAACTTTAGCAATGTAGTTAGGGCAAGTTTGATTATCTTCACAAGTGATGACTTGCTTTTTAAGGTAGGCTTCGGTTTCGGCTTCGACCGGTGGTGTATAGGGAAGCAGAGGTGGCTTTGAAATACTCTCTTTCTTACCGCAAGACAGCAATGCCAAACAGATAAGAGCACACGTTAAAAGTGTAGTGAGCGTTTGAGTTATCTTGGTCATCAGTAATCGGCCCCTGACTTTCTGATATGGACCATAGGTTTAGATTCTTGATTCAAAACATAAGATGAGAGCACAGTGGCAAAAACAATGTCGTGATCTCCAGGTTTTTGAGTCGACAGAAGTTCACATTCAATAGCTGACTTTGCTTGATCTAAAATAACGCCGCCAAATTCACCTAAGTGATGTGGCAATTCTTTGAAGGGATTAGTGGCCGGATCATAGCCTTTCCAGAAATGCTTTAAGTAGGCCTTCTCGTGGTCACCTACAATATTAATGGCAAACTTTTTCCCTGATTTAATAAGATCAAAAGCAGGCCGGCCTGGCTTAATGGCCAAAGACACAATCAAAGGATTGAAAGATACTTGCTGAACAAAGCTCGCTAAGTAGCCATCGGTTACACCGGTGCTTGGATCTTGAACTGCCACTATAAATAGGCCAGAAGGAATGTGTCCAACAGCAATGGCTTTGTCACTTTGCAACATAAAGCCTCGATTTCTCGTATAGAGTCATAATTAACCTTAACGATGCCTAAGTATCTTTGTCAAATGCACAGCTTAAGATTGTTCAAATGATGGGGTTTTACTTCAATTTTGGTCAAAAATTGCCGATGAGATATGTCACTTGAGTGAAGACGCGTCACAATCTAAAATAGAGGGATGTGGGATTCGCAAAATAAGCACCCTACTTAACTGGGCCTTTCGAGGAGGATTTCGTGGATAAAAAGAACTTAGAACACTTTAAGCAGTTGCTCCTCAAGCACCGCCAACAAATCATGAACGTAGGACTTCTCAATAAGTCTGATGATCTTCATGTATCCGAGGAAGATCTCTCTGATGAGACTGACTTAGCTACATCAATGATCCAGCAGCAACTTAACTGCACCATCCGTGACCGAGAATTCCTCAAACTTCGCCGTATTGATGCTGCCATTG
>CAMDDI010000040.1 GCA_945890905.1 Bacteriovorax stolpii | reverse complement strand
TACGTCACGAACTTGATGGCGAGTATCTTGTTAAGCCATTCTGGAGTGAATATGCTTTTTTGATTGAAGCTGTGAAAGTGGAGAAGTTTTCCATCTCTTTAATTTTGCAACTCATTGTCGTTGTTGCAGTTTTTAATATCCTTGCTTTTGTCATCTACATCATGGAGAAAAAAGCCCAAGATTTTTTCTTCTTGCGTGCAGTGGGGCTGAGTTTAGGGAGCCTGATGAAGTTCTGGCTCATCTCCATTGTGCTTATTTGGTCGGTATCTTGTGGAATAGCCCACTTATTATCTGAAGTTTTTAATTGGGCCCTTCATAATCTGTCTTTCTTGCAGATTCCAGGAGAAATTTATGTTCTCTCATCACTGAGTATTCGCCTTAACACTATGGCCTTATGTCACTGTGTATACAGTCTCTTTTTTATGGATCCTCTTAGCGGCCATGGGTGGTTACTGGCGCATGAGACGGCGCCCTATAATTCAAGGTCTTCGTCAGGAGTTTAGTTAATGAGCTTTATCCGTTTAGAACAGGTCGAAAAAACTTTTGGTAAAACCAAGGTCTTGCGTGGACTGAATTTTGAAATTGCTCAGCATGAACTAGTGGCCATTCGTGGTGCCTCCGGTTCTGGTAAATCCACTTTGCTTTATTTGTTGGGTGGTCTTGATCAGCCGACTTCAGGACAAGTGATCATTGATGGAAAGAATCTCTCGAAGATGAAAGATGATGATTTGGCCCAATTTCGTAACACGACTGTGGGTTTTGTATTTCAATTTCACTTTTTATTGCCTTCTATGACATGCAGAGACAATTTACTTTTGCCTGCTCGTATTGGTGGTCAAAATTTGGCGAGTGTTGAAAAAGACACCAAAAAGTTGGCAGAACTTTTAGGTGTTACTCACTGCTTAACAAAATTTCCTTTTGAGATATCTGGTGGCGAGCAGCAACGTATTAATATTATTCGTGCCCTTTCTTTGCGCCCAAAGATTCTTCTTTGTGATGAACCTACCGGTAACTTGGATTCAGTGAACACAGAAAAAGTCGCCTCACTTTTGAAAAGTCTTGCTGCAGAGTACGGAACAACACTTTTAGTTGTGACTCATGACGATAAAGTCGCTTCGCATTTTCCTCGCAAAATAGTCATTGAAGATGGTCAGATAATTGGCTAGTATCACCAACTGCAAATAAAATTAATTAGATAGCTTTTTGCGTCAAGGATATTCGCCCGTTGAAAACAACGCTGCTTCTCCTCATTACCTTTTTTTCATTCGGCCTGACACCCGTATTTGGTCAGGAAATTATTGGACCTATCCGTGAGATGTTCCGTGTTGATTCCATTGAGATCACAGGTAACCGCAAAGTAGAGTCTGAAGCCATTATTGAAAAACTCAACACGCAAAAAGAGATGATGCTCGACAACTATCTTTTGCGCAAAGATCTCTCTCGTATTTACGACATGAAATACTTTGAAGAAGTTGAGGCCTTTCACAAAACTTCCGGTGATAAGAACATCCTTCTCTTTAAACTCAAAGAAAAACCCATCATCTCTAAGATCACTTTCGACGGAAATGATGAAATTAATGATGATGATTTGAAAGGCCAAGTTAAAACTAAAGAGTTTAACATCTTGGATATTTCCACTCTTAAAAATGACGTCCTCCTGCTTCAGAAGCACTATGAAGAGAAGGGCTACTTCTTGGCCCTTGCTACTTATAAAATCACTGACAATAAAAACGGTTCTGTAGATGTAAAATTCCACATCAAAGAATGGGATAAGGTCCGGGTTAAAAAAATTACTTTCTTGGGAAACAAAGCGATTAATGATGAAGAATTAAAAAACTTCATGCAGACTCGTGAAGAGTCCTATTTTTCTTTCCTTTCGGGGTCTGGAAATTTCAAAGAGATGAACTTCCAAACCGATGTTGAGCGCTTAAAGTATTATTATAAGACCAAAGGTTACTTACAAGTAAACGTTCAGAACCCTGAGGTTACTGCATCTGAAGATAAAAAATGGATCTTTATTACCGTTCGTTTGACCGAAGGTCCTCAGTTCTCGGTGAATGACATTTCCTTCAATGGCGAGCTTCTCTTTACTGAAGCCGAGATGATGGAAAAACTGAAGATGAAGTCCGGTGAAATTTATAATGAAGAAAATCTTCGTCTAGATATTCAAACCTTAACTGAAATGTACCAAGATAAAGGTTACGCATTCGCCAACGTTCTGCGTACACTTGAAATTGTTCCCGGTGAAAACAAAGTTGATATTATCTTCTCATTTGAGAAAGGTGTTATTGCTTACTTTGGTAAGATCACCATGAAAGGAAATAATAAAACTCGAGACAAAGTTATCCGGCGCGAGCTTCGAATTCACGAAGGTGAGATGTATTCGGGATCAAAACTCAGAACTTCCAAAGATAACGTGAATCGTCTCGGATTCTTCCAGCCTGAATCAGTAATTTTCAATACCATTACCCGTAAAGGCACCGACAATATTCTTGATGTTGAAATTTCCATCAAAGAGCGTGCAACTGGACAAATCTCTCTCGGAGCAGGTTACTCTACTGCTACTCAAGGATTTATCCAGGCCAGTGTGGCCCAGAATAACTTCCGTGGTCTTGGTCAAAATATTAACTTGAACTTGTCGTACTCACAGCTACAGCAGATTTATAACTTGGGATTCACCGAACCTTATCTCTTTGATACCAAATGGACTGCTGGATGGGATTACTACCAAACGGTGTCTTTCTTCATTCGATCATTTGCTTATACCAAGCGTGGGGGAGATGTTCGCGTAGGTCACCCAATTTTTGAATACACTCGTCTCTTCCTTACTTATCGCTATGAAGATAATGAAGTTAGAGATGTCATTAACGCTGCCATTGACCCTAAAGTAGAGAATGGTTCTTCTTCAGCACTTCAAGCCTCTATTATCCGAGACAAACGAAACAACATTTTTGAGCCATCAAGTGGTTACTACGCCAATAGTTCTTTGGAATACACCGGTTTGGGTGGGACAATGAGATGGATTAAAGGTGAGCTCGAAGGTCGTTACTATAAGCCGATCATCGGTGATCTTGTTTTTCGTTCGCGGTTGAATGTCTCTCAGTTATTTAAGACTACTGAGCGTGATATTCCGCGTATTGAGAAATTCTCAATGGGGGGTGCACGTAACATGCGTGGATTTAACATTGAGGACATTGGTGTCAGACGCCGCGCCCTCAATACCAATACTGGATCAATCGATACCTTTAACTTCGGTGGATTATTCAGCTTGTTAGGTACTTTAGAATTTGAACATCCCTTGGTTAAAGAAGCCGGCCTGAAATGGGTTGTTTTCTATGACACAGGTAACGTTTATGAGAAACGCATTGGGTATAATGGGGACTATAGGCTTCGTGCCAATTACGGTTTCGGATTCCGCTGGTTCTCTCCGATTGGAGTTCTTCGTTTTGAATTCGGCTTCCCGATCAATCCGAAAACCGATGAGATTCATAGCGAGAAGGGTAACCAATTCAATTTTGACATAGGACAATTATTTTAATCAGTGATAGAGTTTTTCAAATCTCTTTAGGAGCACGTATGAAATTAATTTTAGGTTTATTGATTCTCACTTTCAGTTTCCCGTCATTCTCTTCAGTTCTGGTTGGACTTGTGGACATTCAAAAAATCATCACTTCGATTAAAGAAGGGAAGAATGTTCAGAAGAATCTTGAGAAAGCTTTTAACGATAAAAAGGCTATTCTTAAAAAAGATGAAGATAAAATCAAAAAAGCACAAGAAGACTATAAAAAGCAAAGCATGGTTTTGGCAGAAGCAGCTCGGATGAATAAAGAGCGCGAAATGCAAGAAATGATGATGAAGCTTCAAAACAAGACGATGGAATATCAAAAAGAAATCCAGGCCATGGAACAAGATATGAAAAAACCAATCTTGGATAAACTTCGTCCAATTATTGATGAAGTTTCTAAGGCCAATGCTGTGGCCATGACTTTTGAACTTTCAGCTGCTCCCATCGTTTATGCTGAAGCAAAAATCGATATGTCTGATGATGTCATCAAGGCTTACGATAAGAAGTACCCAGGAAAATAATTTTCCATGAAATTACCTGATTTAATAAAATATGACTCATCTTTAAAAATGGTGAGAAATCCTGAATGGCCAGAAGAAATTCTGGCCATTTCCGCATTAGATGCCCTCCATCCTCAGAGTGTTGTGTTCATTAAAAATGCAAAATTGTTAGAAAAGTTCATCCCTTTTGTGGATGAGGCTGTCCGTTTGAAAGTTGGGGCAGTTGTTGATGAGAAGTTTTATTTACTCATGAATGCTGAGCTTAAAACTCATTTGGATAAATTGCCCTGGATTCTTTCAAGTTTGCAAGTTCCTATGTCTCTGACTCTTCTTTCAAAACCATTTTATGATGCCAAAATGAAAGGACTCAATCTTCAAGTGGATGGCCGTCAGATGGGCAATACAGATATTGATCCCAGTGCTCATATTTCTCAGGGTGTATTCATAGGTGAAAATGTAAAAATCGGGGCCAATGTTACAATCATGGCCGGATCTGTAGTTCTTCCGCATGTGGAAATTTCCGATAACACCACCATTTACCCTAACGTCACTATTTATCCTTTTACTAAAATTGGGAAAAACTGCCGCATTCATAGCGCCAGTGTGATCGGAGGAGATGGTTTTGGATATACCTATCATCAAGGCAAGCACGTCAAAATTTGGCATTCAGGTGGAGTGATCATTCATGACGATGTTGAGATTGGATCTTGTTCGGCAGTTGATATGGGAACTTTTTCTCCCACAATTATTGGTGAAGGTTGCCGCTTAGATAATCAAGTTCATGTCGCTCACAATGTAAAACTTGGTCGCGGTTGCGTTCTTTGTGGTCATGTCGGAATTGCAGGAAGTGCAGTTCTTGAAGACTATGTTGTTCTGGGTGGTAAGGCCGGAGTTGGCCCAGATGCACATATCGGAATGGGATCTCAAATTGCTGGCAACGCCATGGTGAATGAAGGCGCTATTTGGCCAGCTGGATCTAAACTAGGTGGACATCCAGCAAGGGATCTTAAAGAGTGGATGAAAGGCTTTGCTTACGTCCGCACGATGTCTTTGAAAGAAACAAAATAGGAGCTCTCCCATGCTAATGAATAAAGAACAAGTCATGGCCTTTCTTCCTCATAGGGATCCATTCCTTTTTATTGATTCTGTAAAAGAAGTAACGTTGCCTGAAGGTGTGACGGGACAGAGACCTTTTGGTCCACAACAACTCATTGGTGGAAAAGCCGTTTGTACCTACCGAGTGGACAATTCTGTTAAAGTTCTTGAAGGACATTTTCCGGGCAATCCTATTCTTCCGGGTGTGGTTCAGGTGGAGATGATGGCCCAAGCAGCATCATTTCTTGCGATCTATACTTTTGATTATCCTAACGTTAAACCAAAAATAGATGTGGTTCTTCTGGGTGTTGATTCAGCACGCTTTAGAAAGCCCATCATTCCTCCTATGGATCTTGAGATCCATGCCAAACTAACTAAAGTCCGTGGTCCTATCTGGATGTATGACTGTGAGATCCGCTGCCAAGGGGACCTCATCTCGCAAACCAGTGTGATGGCCTCTATCAAAATCGATTAAGGAAAAATGTATGACGAAAAATTATGAAGCACATCCCATGTCTTTTGTTCACCCTGAAGCCAAGATCGGGAGCAATGTTTTCATTGGACCTTTTTGTACTGTGGGTGCAAACGTAGAATTGGGGGATGATTGTATTCTTCATTCAAATGTTGTGATCGATGGTCATACAAAAATTGGAAAAGGTAATAAATTTTTCCAGTTCGGCTCAATTGGTGCTCCTCCACAAGATAACTCTTATAAAAACGAACCTACAGAAACAGTTATTGGAGAGAATAATACTTTCCGGGAATATGTATCAGTTCACCGTGGTACGACTAAGCAAGATAACAAAACCATTATTGGTTCCAATTCTCTTTTCATGGCCTACTGTCATATTGCTCACGACTGCACACTCGGAAATAATCTCACATTCGCTAATTCAGTAAACTTGGCTGGTCACGTGGTGATTGGGGACAGAGTGATTATTGGTGGTAACACTGGTATTTCTCAATTCGTAACTCTTGGTAAAGGTGCTTATATTGGTGGGGGGTCTGGGATTGATCGTGATATCCCTAATTTCTGTGCTGCCTATGGAAACCGAATCCGTCTTAAAGGAATTAATATCATTGGTCTTAAGCGCCAAGGTCACTCTAAGGAAATTGTTTCTGAAGTGGTGGATTTTTATCGCACAATGGAAGCATCAGCTCTGGCCCCACGAGCTTTTGTGTCTCATCCAGAATTTATGGTTGAGTATAAGAGTAACTTAGTGATCCAAGAAATTTCTGCTTTCATCCTGAAAAGTGAAATTGGTATTGCTCCATTCATGCAAAGTTAATGAGGATTTATGAATAAGGTTAGAGTTGCAGTCATTGGTTATGGTCATTTAGGAAAATGGCATTGTCAGAAAGTTGAAGCCAACTCTGACTCTGCTGAATTTGTGGCCATTGTTGAAAAGTTTGCAGCTGGACAAGAAGCTGCTCGTGCTGCTCACCCTAAGGCAAAGGTTGTCGCTGACATTAGAGATGTCATTAATGATATAGATGCCGCCTTTGTTGTTTCTCCCACTTCCACTCACTTCGAACTGGTAAAATATCTACTCGAAAATAAAAAACATGTTTTTTGTGAGAAGCCACTTTGTTCAAATGATTCTGAGGCTGTTAAGCTCAAAGAAATTGCTTCTAGTACTAAAGTTATATTGCAAGTGGGCCACAGTGAAAGATTTCATGAGGCCTGGGATAAACTCAAAGCAAAATTTGAAAATCTCACATCTCCATTCACAATTCGGATCAACCGAGCAGCTCCTTTTAAGGGACGTGCTACTGATGTGGATGTGGTTCAGGATTTGGCCATTCATGACCTTGATCTATTGATGCATCTCTTTAAACAGAAGCCCATTCAGATTGAAGCCACTGGAGTGAAGATCCGTACCACCAAATGGGATCATGCTAATATTCATGTGAAAATGGAAGATGGCTGCGAAGCCTTCATCGTTGTTGGCCGCAATCACGTTAAAGAAATGCGTGACCTAGAAGTTATCTCAAAAGAAGGGATGATCTTTGTTGATCTCTTCACCAACAAGATTCACGAGGCTTCTTCTTCCCAATATGAAGATGGAACTTTTGTAAAAGAAGCGAGCTATTCAAAAAGAGATCATCTTTTACTTGAACATCAATATTTCTACCAATCTATATTACAGAATCGTCCGGCCATCATTGGTCTCAAAGATGGTTTGAATGCCGTCCATTTAGTGGATTCAGCACTTAAGGCGATGGAGACACTCAAGCCTGTGGACATTCATTTTCATGGATAGCTGCTTGCTCATCGCTGGAGAGAAATCTGGCGAGGAACACGCCATGAGTTTTTTTCAAGAGCTTCGCAAGAATTCTCCTCAAACTCACTTCTATGGAGTGGGAGGAGACGAACTTCAGAAAGAAGGAATGGAACTTCTTTTTCATTTAAAAGATTTCTCAAGCATGGGGTTTTCTGAAGTTATCCATAAAATCCCATTCTATTTCAAAGCACTTTCCCGCCTAGAAAAAGAAGTCAAACTTCGAGGCACCAAAACCGCCATTCTTATCGATTTTCAAGATTTTAATTTAAGACTCGCAAAAAAACTCTCTAAGCTTGGTGTGAAAGTTCTCTATTATGTTGCACCTCAGGCCTGGGCCTGGAAACCTTATCGCACGGATGTGTTGGCCAAATCAGTTCATACCTTGTTTACCATTTTGCCCTTTGAAAAACGCTGGTTTAAAGATCGTGGTGTTCACCAAGTTAAATCCATTCCTCATCCCTTGATGCTCACTTATAAAAATGAGCTGGCCTCGATTCCCAAAAAGCCATTTGGGTCTTGGGACAAGAAATTAAAAATCCTTTTGTTGCCTGGAAGCAGACGCTTTGAGGTTCACTCACTTCTGCCAGAGTTTATCCAGGCCATCCGTGAGCTTAAAAAAACTCATAAGATAGAAGTGCATTTAGTGAAAGTGGATCATCTCTCTCCACACGTTTATGAATTTTTTAAAGATGATGTGGATGTTTGGTATCCTTCGCAGGATCTAACAAAGGCCATGAGAGAGTGTCATCTTAGTCTTGCAGCTAGTGGGACGGTTACCCTCAGTACTGGACTGTTTGAAATCCCTACGGTGGTTTGCTATAAGACTTCACTTCTTAACGAATTTATTTTTTATAATTTCATCAAATACAAGGGAGCCATCTCTCTGACTAATATCATTCACGACAAAATGGTTTTTCCCGAGCTAATGCAGGAAAGAGTGAATGCTCATCAGCTTATTCGTATAATTAAGACTTGGATTGAAAATGAATCCGTTTATAATGAACTCAAGTCTACACTTCAAGAGACAAACAAGTTGCTCTCCGGCGAAGATTTCTCCGTTCCGGAATATATGGCCCAGGTAATTTATGAGTGATTCTTTGCAGAAAAACAGGTTACGGCTGAAATCAATTCTGAAGGGAACTGCCTTCATTCCTTTTAGCTTCGCTTGGGAATGGGTATACCGCATACGCCGATCACTTTATGAATATGGTGTTCTTAAGAAAAAAATCTTTAAAGTTCCTGTGATCTCAGTCGGAAATGTAGCCTTTGGTGGTACGGGAAAAACTCCCACTATCGTTTGGTTAGCAGAATGGCTTATTTCTCATAACCTCACACCAGTGGTTCTCACCCGTGGATATAAAGGCCAATTGGAAAATTCCTCAGGTCTGCTTAAATCTGGTCAGAAGTTTCGTCTGAACCCTTTCGATTACGGTGATGAACCCTTGATGATTTCAAATAAGATGAGTCGAGGCGCGGTGATTGTAGGAAAAAAGAGGTCTGATAATCTTTTGAAATATTTTTCAGAAGTTCAACCAGATGTTGTTCTTTTAGATGATGGCTTTCAACATCTGCAAATTTACCGTTCATTTAATATCGTACTCTTTGATGCATCTATGCCTCTTAATCTCTATAAAGTGGCCCCATTAGGCTATTTGCGTGAGGGCCTATCGTCTCTCAAAGATGCAGACGCTATCGTGATCTCACGGGCAGATATGGTCACTCCGGAAAAATTACAAAATCTTGTGAGTACTATCTCTGAGCATTTTCATCATCGACCTCCAGTGGCGTACACTCGTTATCAACCCCTAGGCGTGTTTGATGTGCACGATAAGTACATCTTTTCTATTCATGAACTCAAAGGTCTTAAGGCGATTGCGGTCACTGCAATTGCTTCTCCCGATTCTTTCTACCGCTACCTTGAGAGCTTTGGAGTTGAGATCATTGAGAAAATGAGCTTCTCGGATCACTACTTTTTTACTCCTGAGGATGTGAACGAACTCCTCATTAAGGCCTCCCAGCACTCATCAATCATTCTTTGCTCTGAAAAAGACATGGTGAAGATGAAGAGGGTGTCTCTGGATAGTCGGATTCTCTTTACCAAAGTGAAAGTTGACTTTATTAGTGGGGAAAGTGAACTCATCCAGGGCTTAAGCAAAGTTCTCCATCTTGATTCGGCTCATTCTTAACGTAAAATCTAAGACATACATTCTCAAAGGGTCCTTCGTGAAATCATTCATGCTCTTGCTTTTTTTTCTGGCAGGCTGCTCGGCCTGGAAGCAAAAAGATTTTGAAAAAGAATTAGATAAACCCACCTCAGAAGCTATCCCTCAAGTTGAAGTTAAAGAAAAAGATAAAAAGCTACTAGAAAAATTTGAAGTAAAGTCTGAGCCTGTTGTGGCAAATAAAGTTCAGGAACCAGTGAAGCAAAAGAAAATTTCAGCTCCTAAAGTCGTGGAAGCGTCTAAAAAAATGGAACATCCTAAGAAGTCAGAGTTTCCTGATGATTATCCCGAAGAACTCAAGGTTCTCAATGCCAAGGCTCAAAAAGTCTGGGCAGTTTATAAACCCAACCACATTTTGAATCAAAAGATGTATCTCAATATTCATTACCTGGGGATGACTGTAGGTAAAATTGTGGTGAACAATAACGGCAAGAAAATGATGAATGGCAAAGAAGTTTGGCATTTTCACTCACGCTTCAAGTCTGCTCCTTTTTACAGCAACATTTATGAACTTGACGACACTGTTGATACCTATGTCACTACAGATCAGTTTTTGAGTAATCGCTACAGTCTTACTCAGCGTGAAAGCAGTATGGATGTGGATGATCTCCAAATCTATGACCGCGAACAATTAAAAACATTTTGGTTTTATAAAAAGAAAAAGAAAACTGACGATAAGCCAAAGAGTAAAACAGTTGAAAGACCCATGCCTTATTACAGCATTGATCCATTCTCCATTGTGTTCTTTTATCAAGGTCTTCCTTTGAATGCAGGGGACATCTACGAAATTCCGATTGTGAATAAAGGTAAAATCCTGATGCTCAAATCCACAGTAGAAGGGCGCGAAGTCATTGATACCGAATACGGTAGTAAGAAATCAATCCGCGTTCATGCAGTCACTCAATACTCGGGGGATACTCTTAAGAGTGGAGATCTTCTTTTTTGGTTTAGCGATGATGCTGAAAGAAAACTTCTCAAGGCCCAGGCCAAAATTAAAATCGGATCGGTTACGGCCGATATCGTAAAAGATTAATGAGAGAAAAAATCCGGCTCTCAGATTTAAGTGTTCTTTATATCTGTCTCTCTGATGAGTGGGGCACTATTGAACGCCGTTGTATTGCGGATGCGAGTTATTTCAGAAATATCGGTGGGGCTGCTTTCATTCTCTGTCGAGAAAAATCCCTGGTGGACCTTGAGGCCAAGCGCGAAGACATTCCACGACTTTATTTCCAGGGGAATCTTGCTGGCTGGAGAAGTAAGCTCAATTTCTATTTTCAAATTCAGCACATATTGCAAAAGCAGCAAGTAGACCTTATTCACTCCTATAATTATGAGTCCCTTCTTCCTCTGGGTATGATTCTTAAGGGCATGCTCCATATCCCGATGGTTTTCACATTTAATGAGAATATTCCATGGAAAAAGAATTCTCTTTTAGACCGCTGGTTTATTTCCCGCACTGATTCCATTTTTACTTTTTCTCCCAATATTAGAGAACTCGCAGTAGAAACATTTCCCGTGAGTTCACGCAAAATCCACGTCACCGGAGCGGGAATTGATTTCCCTTCAAAAATTGTGCGTGAAGGACATCCTGAAGAGAAAAAGAAGATCATGGTTTTTATTCCTCGAACTGAAGATGATCTGAAGAATTTGCGTCTTTTTGTGGATTGCATTCCACCACTTTTGCATTCATTAACTTCACAAGGCTTTAATCAGAAGCTCATCTTCACCTTTTTAACGGATATCTCTTGGTATACTCACCCTATCTATGACGGGATTAAGCGCATGATCTTAGAGCGCCATCTGGAGATGCATATATGTTTCGAAACCCGTCCTCTCCACAGCTCAAGCTTTCAGGACTGCGATATTTTCGTGGGTTTGCCTATGGATGAACTCTTTTCTGACCAAGACCTTTATGCTCTTGTAACTCAGACCCCCGTTATCCTTCCCCGGACTTCAACTCGTCAGCACTTAGTTAAGCAGGGGAAATTTGGGGAAACTTATCACCCAGAAGACGGGCGAGAGCTCAAAGATAAGATGGTGAAAATTCTCACAAATTACCATTACTACTTAGAAGAACTCAATGGAGTGGAGCTGGAACTTCAAGACCTCCATCACTTTGAGAAGTATGCTGAAGAGCTCTATGCTCATTATGAAAAGCTTTACACTCAGCGTCTACGCTATTCCCAGAAGCAGAAGAAGCTCGCCTAAGTTCCCAATTCCTTTGCTATTTTCCCCTAGATGTTTTATAAAAGTTGCTCTTCAGTAGAAGAATTAATGTTTAGTAAAAAGGGGGGCTATATTATGGCCACCACAAAAACTGCCTCTGCATCTGCTTCTAAAAAAACTACCTTCGACGTTCCGTCATGGGTAAAAGGTTTTGACTTCGAAATGGGTGAAATCACCGAAAAAGAAGTTAAAACAGAATTCGGAGATCTCATCAATTCTGCCGGTGCTAAGAATTTCGCTGAAGGCGAAGTCTTCATGGGTAAAGTTGTTGCTCTTAACGACGAATTTGTAACTGTCGACATCGGCTACAAACAAGAAGGTCTTGTTCTCGCTCGCGAATTCCGTAACTACGACGGAACTTTGAAAGTGAAAGTCGGCGACGAAATCCAAGTTTACTTGGAGAAGCTTGAGTCTCAAATGGGGAACTTGGTTCTCTCTAAAGACAAAGCTGAAATCCTTAAAGCTTGGGATAAAATCTCTGAAGCTTGCGAAAAAGGTGAGCCTGTTGAAGGGACTGTTATCGCTAAAGTTAAGGGTGGTTTATCAGTTGATATCGGAGTTAAAGCTTTCCTTCCAGGATCGCAAATTGACATCCGTCCCGTTAAAAACCTTGATAAGTACATTGGCAAAACAATGGAATTCAAAGTTATTAAGTTCAACAAGAAACGTGGAAACATTGTTCTTTCTCGTCGTGCCATCCTCGCTGAAGAGCGCGGGAAGATGAGAGATGAGACTCTTACTCAGATTCAAGAAGGCATGATCGTGAAAGGTATTGTGAAAAACATTACTGATTACGGTGCATTCATTGATCTTGGTGGAGTTGATGGTCTTTTGCACATCACAGATATGTCATGGGGCCGCGTGAAGCATCCTTCTAACCTCCTTAACGTTGGTGACGAAGTTGATGTTAAAATCTTGAAATACGATGCTTCTAAAGAGCGCGTATCTTTGGGTCTTAAGCAAGTTCAAGCTAATCCTTGGGAATCTGCTAAAGATAAATACATGCCAGGTTCAAAAGTTTCTGGAGAAATCGTATCTGTTAAAGACTACGGTATCTTCGTTGAGCTTTCTGATGGTATCGAAGGTTTGATCCACGTTTCAGAAATGAGCTGGACGAACAAAAAATCTGCTAACAAGACTTACAACGTAGGCGATAAAGTTGAAGCTGTAGTTTTAGAAGTAGACGTTGAGAACAAGAGAATCTCTCTTGGTCTTAAACAACTTATGCCAAATCCTTGGGATGATCTCGCTAACAAATACCCTGCAGGTAAGACTGTAGAAGGTACTGTTAAAGCAATCGTAGACTTCGGTCTTTTCCTTGATCTTGGTGAAGAAGTAGACGCCCTTATTCACGTAAGCGATCTTTCTTGGACTAAAAAGAACATCAACCCTTCTGAAGAGTACAAAGTTGGTCAAAAAGTGAAAGCGGCAGTAGTTATGGTTGATAAAGAAAACCAAAAATTCTGCTTAGGTCTTAAACAACTTGAAGAAGATCCTTGGAAACGCATTGAAGAGCGTATGCCACTTGGTTCTGGTGTTGAAGGCGAAGCTGTTCGTATCACTGAGTTCGGAGTATTCGTTGAGTTAGAAACTGGTATCGAAGGTCTCGTGCACATTTCAGAAATTTCTGAAGAGCGCGTTGAGAAGCCATCAGATAAAGTTGCTAAAGGTGATAAAGTAAAAGCTGTTGTTATCTCTATCGATAAGACTGCTAAGAAAATCGCTCTTTCAATGAAAGCTGTTGCTACTGGTGAGTACAAAGCATCTTACAAGCACGAAGAAGTGAAAGCTTCTACACTTGCTGATAAATTGAAAGGTTTCAAAGTTTAATTCATCGCTATTACATGAATAGAGAAGGGGTCTGGTGAAAACCAGGCCCTTTTTTTTACACAGGATCCGGGATATTCTGCTTCTTCACACCAGCAAACAGAGTTATGAGTAAGCAAGGCAAATTCTCAATGGTGAGGATGACTATGGGAACTGATGTTCAGGACAATCTCACACGCTTTGTCTTGATTCATCGGAGAGATAAGAATTTTCTCTTACTGATAAACCAAAAAAAGCCACCCAAAGGTGGCTTTTTAATTCATTTATTTTGAGTCCTAACTATCTAGAAATAAAATTCTGAACTTGACCCGCACCTGTGATGTGGATGGTATCGTTTCTTTCAAATGCTGTTCTGAAAGAGTTCATTTGGTATTTCACAGTGATCATCACACCAGCGATAGGGCTGACTCTTGTACCGTGATTCATAATCCCAGAAAGTTTCATCGTAGAGCTGAAATCCCAACCGTAAGTTGTTTTAATAGATCCTGGAACAATAATCACACCTGTGAGGTATTTACCTGTACCGTTGTATGAGCCACCGTAAGAGTACAAAACTTTATAATTAAATTTTACGACTTCTGCTCCTGCGCCGTTTTTTACGGTCGCAACGAAGCTTCTTTGAACTGGCATCGAGAAGCCTTCAAGATCGAAAGGATCAATAACTTCTTTAGAAATAGGATCTTTCGGAACAATTGAGATGGGAGCGTATTCTGTTACGTTATGAGGCTTACCTTTTTGAACTAGCGTATAAATCTCTTCGCCAAGAGCAACGATATCTCGAGCTGCTTGAATGATTTTTCCAGCTTGCTCAGTTCTGTCAGTTGTTGAGCCAGAAGGAATCGGGAAGTCAGGAGTTGGGAAAGTTGTTCCTCCCATACCAGTGATTCCACCGTTAGAAATTGTTCCGTCAATTTGACCAAGTCCAGGTTCGAGAAGTTTGTTATTTGAAGTCACTTCTTTTGTTTCGAAGCTTCCGATCTGTTGATCGAGTGGAATGCTGTTTGCGGCTTGAGCAGCGGAAGCGGCCAAGAGCAAAGTCGTTAAAAGTAGCGTGTATTTCATGATTCCCCCTGAGTTTGGATCCAAAATGCTTTGCAATCCTGCTAGTCATTCATAATTGGCCAAGTTTTAACAGTGTCTGAAACGGATGGTCAAGCTTTCGGCCCGGAAGCGTCTTTTTTACCACGGCTTCGCGTCAATTGAGTTATAACAATAAGTTAGAGGCGGCTGTGAGTCAGGTGTGATAAAAGATCATAAGAAAAACTAATAATAATTATTAGTAGGGCTAATTTTTGTTGGTGATTTGATAGGCCCGATGGATATCGGTTTGATGAAAATCCTGGGGAATGGTCCAGTGACTGATCTCTTTTACAGCGTATTTCTCACTAATAATCTCATGGAGCTGGAATTTTCTCTTATTAGTCGAAAAGAACAGCACACCACCTGGATTTAGAAGATTCATGCAATCCCTCACCAGAAGGGGGTGATCTCTATCCACATCCAAATCTTCTTCCATTCTTTTTGAATTGGAAAAACTTGGTGGATCCAAAATAATGACATCATAAAAATCACGGTCTTCTTTTCGTAAGGGAAGTTCCTTTAAAACATCTGCCTGGCAGAAAGAGTGAAGTTTGGGATCCAGGCCATTAATAAGAAAATTTTCATAGGCCCAATCAAGGTAAGTGCGGGACATATCAATTGAAGTTACTGTCCCACCGCCCATAGCTGCAGCAATACTGAGGGAACCTGTGTAACAGAAAAGATTGAGCACTTTTTTATCACGGGAATTGTTTAATAAATATTGGCGTAGGGGACGGTGATCAAGAAACAAACCCGTATCAAGGTAGCGTTCAAGATTAACCAGAAATTTGAAGGGAGATTCATTCACAATAAAAAAGTCATTTGAGCGTGGATCTAGAGGGCGGTACTGCTCATTGCCTTTTTGCTTTTCGCGAATTTTAAAATGCTGAAGTGAAGCAGGTATACCAAAGACAGCATGAATTACATCTTCAATATCGCGCTGATGCTGTTCGCGCAAAACTTGATCTTCTTCACCAAGTTTTTTTCCTTGTTCGTAGATCACAGCGTGTTTTCCATAAATATCGATTAAGTAGGGATACTCAGGGATATCTTTATTATAGATTCTATAAGCTTCCGTCTGAGATTTAGAGATGTAGGATTTTAGTTTCTTTTGATTTTTAAGTAGTCTATTTTTAAGGGGGGCCGAATCCGTTGCCACAGTATTGCCTTTCATCTGGGATTGGTGCATTCTTCTAATAAATATAACAACTGTAGTGCATATGTCTTCAGAAACCGAAAAAGATGAACAATCAGGGGTAGCAACGATTCGTAAAGAGAAGTTGCAGCGGCCCCGAATGTATAAAGTCCTCATGCATAATGATGACTATACAACTATGGAATTTGTTATTTTAGTCCTACAGAAGTTCTTTCAAAAAAATCACGCAGACGCCCAGGCCATCATGTTAGCGGTTCATACCAAGGGTTTCGGCATCTGCGGAATCTATACCTATGAAGTTGCTGAATCCAAAGTTGCAAAAGTCATTAAATATGCTCGCGATAATGGTCACCCATTAAAGTGCAGTACTGATCCTGTAGACTAACTAAAGTCCTAATATAACCTTGCCTTTTTCCCAATCGACTCCATATTTAGATATAATAGTATCGAGAGGTAAAACTATGATTAGTCAAAAATTAGAACAGATATTAAATAAGGCCATAAAACGAGCTAATGAAAAGAAGCATGAGTTCCTCACTTTAGAGAATGTCCTTCTTTCCATGCTTGATGATGAAAATGTCATTGAGATTTTAAATGATTGTGGCGCCAACTTAGGTGATCTCAAAAAAGATCTCAGTGGCTTTATCAGTGAAGATTCCAATTTTTCTCTTTTAAGTGAAGAAGAGATTCATGATCTTAACCGCAAACAGTTCGGCAATGATCAACTCAGAGACATCGCTAAAGAAAATGGAATTTATTATCAGCCTGAGATTTCTTTAAGTCTCCAACGTGTCATCCAGAGAGCTGCGATTCATATTCAGAGCTCTGGTAAAAAATCAATCCAAGCGATTAATCTCTTGGTGGCGATGTTTAGTGAGAAAGAATCTCATGCTACCTTTTTCTTAGAAAAACAAGGTGTCAGCCGAATTGATGTAGTCGAAAAAATTGCTCACACCACTGATCGTCCAGTAAATGGTCAGGAAGATTCAAATACTGAGACAGGAGCTGGTGACACTTTCAAGCGCGAAGAGAAGCATGAGAAGGCCCTGGCCGAATACACAGTGAATCTCAATCAAATGGCCCGTGATGGTAAAATTGACCCTGTGATTGGTCGTGAGGATGAGATCGGAAGAATTATTCAAATCCTTTGTCGCCGCCGCAAAAATAATCCCATTTTGGTGGGTGACTCCGGAGTTGGGAAAACTGCCATCGCTGAAGGTCTTGCCAAGGCCATTGTTGAAAAGAAAGTTCCTTCGCTTTTAGCTAAAACGACTGTTTATAGTTTAGATATGGCCTCACTTTTGGCAGGAACAAAATTTCGAGGTGACTTCGAGGAAAGATTGAAGCTAGTTCTTCAGGCCCTAGAAAAACAAGAGAGTCACGGAGGCTCGATTCTCTTTATTGATGAGATTCATACGATTATTGGTGCCGGTGCAACATCTGGCGGCAGCATGGATGCATCAAATCTTTTGAAACCGGCCCTTTCTAAAGGTCTTGTTCGTTGTATGGGATCAACCACTTTCGATGAATACCGCAAATATTTTGAAAAAGACCAGGCCCTTAATCGCCGTTTTCAAAAAGTTGACATACTTGAACCTTCAGTTGAAGATTCGGTGCATATCCTTACTGGTCTCAAATCTAAGTTTGAAGATCATCATCAGGTTAAAT
>CAMDDI010000039.1 GCA_945890905.1 Bacteriovorax stolpii | reverse complement strand
GGAGTTTATTCAAAATAATCGTGGGCAAATTCAAAGGCCTATTGACCCCTTCAAAATTCCCGCCCTTCTTCAAAAAATGTTGGGAAAACTTATTTAGGTGTTATAATCGGATCATGAAAAGAGATGTCGTTGTTATTACTTTCAGTATCGTTCTTATTCTAGTCGTCTTCTTTGTGACGCTTTACTTCCGAAGTGGTGTTTTCAAGTAAAGATTTCGTTTTCAATTTAGGGGCATTGAGTCGCTCTGATTGTGAAAGAAAGAAACTACTTAACTTCTTATCCATCACTGATAAAAGAACATCCACCAGCTCATGATAATGAGTGTGAATCCATTGGGCAGAGAAGTGATTGTTCACTTCTAAAATCAAAACATTGTGCGAAATAACCAGAGGTTTAACATCTTTGAACCACTGATGATGAACGTGGGGTCCTAAGACGTCACATAATTGCTCAGAGAGAATGGACCAAATGTATGATGCTTTCACCACAGGGTGAGCGAGGTTGAGATTTTTTTCTCTAAGTTGGACCTTCTGGTTCATCCATCTGGTCTTCAGAGTATGTTTGCGCTTGATGACTCGAGTTTTTTTCATTGGGAGAGCAAGGTAAGGTTTTTTTGCCAGGAAAACAAATGGTATTTCAGGTGAGAGGGGAGTTTTGTTCTAATTTTTTTGCATCTGCAGGGGCCAAGATGAAACTGCCCAGGCCCAGCTGCTGAAAAATAAAATCAGGGATACGAATTCTGTAAAAAATTCCTTGCTCATGAGCAACAGTATTTTGCACGTTGGCGTTGGCCCTTACTCGTGAGTGAGCTTCTCCTGCTTCATAGGGTATGAAGAGATCATAATGATCTTGCTTGGCCAGAAAGTATTCAATGACATGTTGACGCAAGTTTTTCATATCTTCTTCATCATAAGAAGATACTAAAAAACTATTGGGAAAATTTCTCATAATGATTCTGGCGCGAACTGGATCATTCAAAAGATCTTTTTTATTAAATACGATGATCTGTTGCTTATCTTCAATTTTTAATTCTTTCAGTACATCTTGGGTGACGCGAAGATGCTTTTGATAATTGGGATCAGAGATATCACATACTAAAAGCAGTAGATCAGCTTCAAGGGCCGATTCGAGTGTCGTTTTAAACCCTTCAATGAGTGTGTTGGGGAGATTGGAAATAAATCCCACCGTATCAATCATAATCATGGGTGGCTTAGAATCTGGATTCAGTGTCCGGAATGTAGAATCAAGAGTGGCGAAGAGTTTATTTTCCTCCAGAACATTTACTTTGCATAAGCGGTTCATCAAAGATGACTTACCTGCATTGGTATATCCCACAAGAGCAGCTGTGACCGCTTGATTTTGGCGTTTTTTTCTTTGTTGCTCACGGGACTTTTGAACTTCTTCTAATTGCTTTTTATGAAATTCAATACGCTCACGAATCATACGGCGATCGAGCTCAAGTTGCTGCTCACCTTCACCACCCAACGCAGCACCGGCAGCTCTTTGCTTAGAGAAGTGACCCCACATACTTGTTAGTCGAGGAAGTAGATATTTTAAGCGAGAAATCTCAATTTGGATTTTCGCTTCTTTTGTTCGGGCGTGATGAGCAAAAATTTCTAGAATCACGGTATTGCGATCTACCACTTCAAGTTCAGTGATCTTTTTTATGTTTCGGACTTGAGAAGCCGTAAGTTCGAAGTCAAAAACTAAGAGGCTTGATCCTTCTTCACGAGCAGCATTAGCAATTTCTTCGAGCTTTCCCTCCCCCAGCATCGTGGCGGGGTCAATTTGCTTGCGATTTTGGACATACTCTTCGCCCCCAATAATCCCTAGTGTTCTGAGAAGCTCCCGGAGCTCTTTTAAGGAGATATTGGTCTCCATGATATTGGAGTGGTTCTCAAACTTATCGCACACAATGGATACCAGAGACGCTTTTTGACCAAGAGGTAATTTAAAATCTTCAGGATTCATTGCAGCTCCACTTGAAGATTATCTAATAGCCTAGTCTCCCGAAGTTGGAATACACCTAGGATGGCGATTTTTTTAGAATGAGAAATATCTTCTGATAATGTGAACGCATCCCGGATTTCAAGATAGTTCCAGCGTTTATCTTCTTTGATTCTTTTTAATTTGGACTGAGCGATTTTAATATTCTCATGCTTATGATTGATCACTGAAGCTAGTTCGTTCATGGATTTTGAAAGAGTCAGAGCTTCGTTTTTTTCTTCAGGAGTTAAATATTGATTTCGGCTAGATAGGGCAAGACCTGAATTTTCACGGATGGTTGGCATGCCGATGACTTCAACCGGAAGTACCAGATCCTTAACCATCTTTTTTATCACCAAATATTGCTGATAATCTTTGAGCCCAAAATAAGCACGATTAGGCCGCATAAGTTGGAACAATCTATGAACTACTGTAGCCACTCCATCAAAGTGTCCAGGACGCACGGCCCCTTCCAATATATTGTTCAAACCTTCCACACTTATGACTTGATCATTTTGAGGAGGGAAAACTTCTGCCGAATCTTTAGGAGCAAAGACGACTACTTCACTTCCTGGAAATTTTTTCAAAGAAGCAGCAATGAGATTGAGATCATTTTCAAGGGTGCGCGGATACTGATTGAAATCTTCATGAGGAGCAAATTGCAAAGGATTTACAAAAATAGAAAAATATACAATTTCAAATTCACTTAGAGCTTTCTCTAGAAGAGAAATGTGACCCTGGTGAAGGCTTCCCATGGTCGGCACAAACCCCACATTCTTTTTCTCAAGGTTGCGTCGATTTACAAGCTCTACGGTGGTGCGAATGAGGGTTACCATGTTTTTAGACCTTCAAACCATCCCACAAGTTTAGTACCAATGTCGTTTTTCTTTAAATCATTAGGTCCGTCAACTTGAGTACCTTGAATGAAATAATATTCTCCATCGTCTTGCATGAAGCCCTGAATTGTTTCTTGGTTCAGTAGACCATTGGACACTTTATTTCCCACCATGAGGTCCACTGGCTTGCGTCCCATCTTTTCCATAAAGACATCCTTAGAGGTTTCAGTTTCGGCAGCAAAGCTCACAATCTTTTGATGGGGTTTTTTAATAGCCAAGATTTCTTTGAGAATATCTGGTGCCTGATGAAAGGGAAGGCTATTCCCCATGGTTTCTTTTTTGAGTTTGCTTGAAGCCGCCTCAAATTCAATATCAGCAATAGCACCAGTTGAAATATAAAGATCACTACTTGGAAAAACAGCAAGAGCTGCTTCTTTCATCTTGGTGGTCGTTGGAGTTTTGAGCAATTTAAATTTGGGATGACCTAAAAGATTATCAATTTGTGTACTACATTGATGTCCGGCCAGAACAGTTACTTCATAACCATTTCGCAAAAATGCTTTGGCCACTGCAATGCCCATTTTTCCGCTAGAAGGATTAGTGAGATATCTTACAGGATCTATGGCCGAAGCCGTGGCTCCCGCTGTGATAGTTACTTTTTTTGATTGATGTTTATCCGAGCCGAGTGTTTCGATTAAATCTACTACGGCCGAGACATCAGGAAACTTCCCTTGTCCCACATCTCCACAAGCAAGTAGTCCTGAAACAGGATTCACTAATGAGATATGACTTTGAGTTTGAAGCAATTGTGTATGCTCTTGCACACGGGCCTGTTGCCACATTTGAGTATTCATCGCTGGAAAAAGCAAAATATCCTTTTTCCCGAAAGCCAGATATACGCTTCCCAACAAATCATTATTTAAACCTAGGGCAAGACGGGAAAGTGTATTGGCACTCATTGGTGCTACCACTAATTTGTCGGCCCACTTGGCCAGTTGGATGTGTAGAACAGTTGCGTTTTCTTTGAGATGCGTTGGAACAAAATCATCTGTAGGCAAATATGTTTCTTGAACACCTAGATAGCGAAATGTTTCTGGTTTAATAAATTCAAGTGCACCAGAGGTTAAGATCACTATCACTTCATGGCCATTTTTCACCAATAGGCGGGCCACATCATAACTTTTGTAGCTTGCAATGGATCCGGTTACCGCCAAGAGTATTTTCATAAGAGCTCAATCTGGGTTGTCATCCAATAGTGGAGGGCCCAGTGTATCAAATGTGGCTGTGTCTCTACAACCACACTTCCCTTCTGATCTTTGAAAAAGCTCTCCCAAATGGCCGCTTTTCCTCCAGTAAGGACGATTTTCTGTACTTTATGCTCAGAGATAAGATTCTTGGCCAGAGCGGCAAAAGCCGTATAGCTCTCCGTCATCGCCTGAGAAGTGTTCTGAGGAAGAAGCTGCTCAAACTCAGCTTCTAGGCCCACGTCTCTGAGTTGCTCACCTTTTTTGAAGGTTTCAAAATAGCTCTCAGTTCCAGGAATGATGTAACCACCTTTAAAGCCATCGGTAGTCACCACATCTAAAGTTACAAAAGTTCCTGCATCGATGATTAAGGTAGGTATTTTAAATTTTTTAAAACAATAGAAAGCTTCAATTAAGCGGTCTTCGCCCAAAGTCTTGGCATAGTGAACGGGCATACCCGCGAATTTTTCTCCTCGCCAATAGTCTCTTACTCTTGTCAAAAGAAACCCCTGTTGCAGTAGAGGAAACATTTCTTCTTCACGGGCCGAAACTTGAGAGAGTACAACAGAAGAATTATTGGGAGACATTTTTAATTGAGTTAAGTAAAGCTGAAGTTCTTTCCAGGGTACAACTTTGATAAGCTGCCACTCATTATTATTTTTTTGAAATAAACCTGCGTGAGGATGGGAGTTACCAAAGTCGAGAGTGACCAATCCTTGCATTAGTGCCTCTGATCCAAGAGGTATTGAGTAATTAGGTCTTTTTTCAGCTGATGAAAGTCAGCTATAGGTGTGCAAAATTTTGGAGGAGTACGTGCACCCATTTTTAAGAGATCATTGATCACTAAAACTTGGCCATCTGTATTTTTTCCCGAACCTATACCAATGGTCGGAATAGAAAGCTCATTTGAAATCTGAGACGCCACCTTTTCTTCCACGCATTCTAGAACGAGTGAAAAAACACCTGCTTCCTGAAGGGCCCGGGCTTCAAGGATAAGCTTATTCGCTGAAGAGTCTGTTTTTCCGTGAATAAAATATCCACCCTGCTGATGCACAGACTGTGGAGTGAGACCAATATGTCCCATCACAGGAATTCCTGTTTGGGTTAATCTTTGAATGAGTTTTAATTGATAAGGGAAAGCTCCTTCGATTTTAACAGCCTCGCATTTTGTCTTTTTAAAGAGCTCCGTGGCGCAATGAATCCCTTGAGTGATGGTGGAATAGCTTCCAAAAGGCATATCCACAATTAAGAATTTATCAGGAGCTCCACGTCTTACGGCACTTCCGAAGACTTCCATTTCATTCAAAGTGACTTCTACTGTAGTGTCATAACCTAAGATAACGTTTCCAACACTATCTCCAACCAGAATCATATCAAGATCAGTTTGATTTAATATTGCTGCAGTCTGAAAATCATAGCAGGTTAATACTTGAAGTTTTTGTTGCTTTGATTTTCTAATATCTCGAACATTGAGTTTTTTCATTTCTCATCCTGGTTAATTTGGTGAAAGGTCTTCATAAGCGCAGTCTTACTCCAGCGGCTACGAATGGTATGGCGTATTTCTTCTACATTCGCCTTTTCAATTTCTTGATCAAATTCTCCGCTTTCTATATCTAAAAGAAGATTCCGCAAGTTTTTCTTAAATTCAGGAGTGATGAGTTTTTGAAAGCCCTTTTCAGATCCAATAAGAGCGTTGGGGGAGATCAAATCGAAAAACCCTTCTGGACCTTTATCTACCATGGCATTCACAATGAGTTTGAGCTCATGCCAACATTCAAAATAAGCAAGCTCTGGTTCGGTGCCTGAATCAACTAAGTGAGAAAACATTTCGCCAGCAGTGTAGGGAATAAGCGAACAGAGTAGACCTTGTTCGGAATAAAGATCCGCTCTAGTTTCTCTTAAAAAACTAGTAGGGTAGGGACCCATATTGATGCCTAAGTTTTTTGAAAGTTCAAACACCCAATCTTTTAATTGAGTGGCCTCTTCTTGAACATGCTCCAAGGAATAGACTGCTCCGAGTTTTCCTTTAAGTTGAAACTGACGGCGAAGCTCCGAACCAATGGCCTTAGGAGCAAAAAGGATATGATGAAT
Source organism: Bacteriovorax stolpii (assembly GCA_945890905.1). GTDB lineage: Bacteria > Bdellovibrionota > Bacteriovoracia > Bacteriovoracales > Bacteriovoracaceae > Peredibacter. The sequence continues at coordinate 11,486 of CAMDDI010000039.1, read as the reverse complement.
TTGAGGGAAAGATTGCTGAAATTTATTTTTAACTAAAGAAAAGCCATGAGCATACAACATGACTGAGCCCGCTTGCATTTGCGGCCCGTGTTCTTGCATAAATTCATCATGTGTATGATCGGGAGTAAGCAGAGCAAAAGCATTCTGAGCGTAGAATTCTTTAGTACCTAGAATGACCACTTGAAAACCTAATTCATGGGCCAAGGCAATTGAAGGGCTGTTAACCTTCAAGGCCACAAGGACGGGAAAACCTGAATCTTTGAGATTTTGTGACCAGGACTTTGCCTGATTTCCAAAACCAATGATTGTTAGTTGCATCATAAAAATATCTAGTTTGAAACTCCTCATCAAAGCTATCATGTCCATGAAAGCGTAGCCAAGGGGACTTTGTGAATGAAAGTGTGAATCGCGCCTTCTTATATGGGGAGTCTGTTTTTACCACTATGCGGATGATAGATGGTCACGCCTGTGACTGGGAAATGCACTTTGATCGCATGAAGAGAGGTATTGATTTCCTTTACGGGCCTTTTATCGAGTCTGAGAGCGATAATTGGGTACAAATGCTCAAAGAAAAACTGGAAAATCACTGGAAGCGTGAGTCAGCAAATAAAGTCATTCGTTTGACGGTTTATCTTGAACAGGCCCGTGGACTTAAGCAAAGTTCTCATCTTTCAGTGAATGATTTGCGTATTTTCATGGATGCCTCTCCCTTAAACCCAACTCAACTAGAAACTAAAACCATAAGTCTAAGAACTTGCCCTGCCTTGCTTAGGCCCTCGTGGTGGCCAGCTTACCTTAAGGCAGGAAATTATCTAGACACCATTTTGGCCCAAAAACTTTATTTGCAAGAAGGGGATGATGATCTGCTCTTTCTCTCTCAAAGAGATACAGTGCTAGAATCATCTGTCGCAAATATTTTTATCGTCAGACATGATAAAATTTATACCGCGCCTTTGGGCCCAAATGTTTTAGATGGTGTTATGCGGAAAAAAGTTCTAGGCCATGCTCGAGATTTTTTTGCAGATTGTTTAGAACATGAAACAAATGTAGAGCAGTTAAGCAAAGCTGACGGAATTTTTGGCTCCAACTCCATTAGGGGGATTTTTCTGGTGGACCGTCTCGATGGTTCTGAAATAAAATATACTCAATCTTTTCTCGATAATTTTGAAGAATTTAGAAAACGAGTTTTAGTATGAAGTTACTGGAAGTTGCTTGTCCTCAATGCAAAAAAAAATTTAATTACTACTCATCTGAGTTCAGACCCTTTTGCTCTGAACGATGTCGTTTAATTGACCTTGGACAATGGTTAACAGAGTCTTATACTGTACCTGTAGAGAAACTCACTGAAGAGGAATCTCAAACACTTGAGCAATTAATCGATGAAAAAATCAAAAACCAAGAAGACTCTTGATCTCGATAAAGTCCTCAAACAAATGATGGAATGGGCCTTTGAATGTGGCGAAATTCTCAATTCTCATTTGGTAAAATCCTATACTCAACCTCTTAAAGTAATCGATAAAGGAAAGTTAGGCCTGGCCAGTCAGGCAGATTTACTTTCTGAAGCTCACGTCATGGAGCAAATCAAAAAGCATTATCCAGATCACGCCATTCTTTCAGAAGAAGATTGCTTCGCCCGCGAATTGAAAATGGAAGCTGTGAGTTCAGATAAATATTTATGGCTCATTGATCCTCTTGATGGAACTAATAATTTCTTCAATAAAGTCCCTTTCTTCTGCGTGAGTTTGGCGCTGAATAAAGGGTCTGAAACCTTGATTGGGGTTGTTTATAATCCTGTGAATTGTGAACTTTTCTATGCCATTAAAGGAAAAGGGGCATTTCTTGTCCGTCTGATCGGAGATCAAGAAGTGCGGGTTCAGTTGAAGGCGAGTAAGAAAACCAAAGTATTTAAAGAAGCACTTCTGTCAGCTAATTTGACCAGTAAGCGAGTTGAAAACGATTTGCTCAAAAGTTTTCCTGAGGTCCGGGCCATGCGCCGATTTGGAAGTGCGGCCCTTGAACTGAGCTATGTAGCTGCGGGAATGCTAGATGCTTACTGGGAATATAAGCTTCAGCCCTGGGATATGGCCGCTGCAGGTTTAATCTGTATGGAAGCCGGAGTAAAAATCTCCAATATCAAAGGGGAGAAGTATCACCCTTTTGGAAATTCAGTCTTGGCCGCGGATCCCACTCTCTATTCCGGCTTAAAAAGCATCTTAAACAAGTAATAATTTCTTTACCTGGACAAGAATTCTGATGGGTTAGATAATGGACGTAGAGCATCTATATCCATGGAGGGGTTGTGTTCGATTCGCTATTAAATTATTTAGACAAGTTTGGATCTGAAGTCTTGGTTATTCAAGCTGGATTCCTTGTCATCGTTTCTACACTTTTTCTTTGGCTATGGTTTTCTAACCGTAGAAAATATCACAATTTAAAACATGCAATTCCTGCAAACGTTGTAAAAAGTTATTTAGATTCTATCATTCAAAATTCTACTGCACTCAAATCATCTCTATTTCGTGGCGGCGGATTAGAAGTTGGTGCAGGTGGTGTACCTTCCGTTATGCCTCTTGCTAATTTGATGGGTGGCGATCAACTCGCGATGAGTGGAGCACCTTCAACGGCCCTCTTAGAAGAACTCAATCAAAGAAAAGCTCAGATTGCCTCACTAGAAGCTCAGCTAGCTGCTTCCCAAAGTGCACAAAAAGAATTTGAAAATAAATTTAATCAATCACAAAAGCTCCTCGCCATTGCAGAAGCCCGCATCAAAGAACTTGAAGCACTTCTGGCCCAAACTCGCGGTGGAGGTGGGGACGAATCTCTTAAAGCTGAACTTGCGATGATTACTAAAGAGCGTGATGAAATTCGTGACCGCTTAAAAGAATTTGAGATAATTTCAGATGATCTTGCAAATCTTAAACGTCTTCAACAGGAAAACGAGCAGCTTAAGCGCTCACTTGCTGCTCAGGGCGGAAGTATTCCCCAGGCCAAAGCTGAACCTACTTATGAAGAGAAGTCTCCTCGTGCTGATGTTGCGGATTTCCTAGAAAACTTAGGAAGTACTCAAACTGATAGTGATGATACCAATGCTTTGGAAGATTTTTTAAGTGCTCCTACTCCAGATGCTCCGAGTGAAGAAGTCGCGGCCAAAGCTCCTCGTGATAAAAACTCACCTCCTGAAAGAGAGATGTCCGAGGATAATCTACCAGAAAGTTCTCTTTCTGATAACGATCAAAGTGCAGCTCCCGAGGAAGAGGCATTCCCCGAAGAAACTCTCTCGGCAATGGATAGCGAAAAGCCTGAAGATCAAACTAAAAAGAAAGCTGACAAGACTTCTGAAGATCTACTTTCTGAATTCGAAAAAATGCTGGGGTAATAATGAAATGTGCGCTTGGTTTATTTCTCCTTGGATTTTCAACTTTATCCATGGGGGCCAATCAAAATCAAAAACACGCTATTAAGCTCCTCACTCAGCCTAACGGGAATCAAGTCACATTAAATAGAAATGATGTTGTCACTCTTGAGCGTCTCGAAAGTATGTTTATGATGGATGCTAAGACGCCAGGTCTTACGGCCATGATTAAGCGCCAGACCATGAATCACAAAGCAAAAGCCGTTCCCGTTTTAATTAAGGTAATGAAAGAATCTAAGTACCCTGAACAAAACAGATGGCAGGCCACCATGCTACTGGGAAGAGTTATGGGTAAAAAATCTGCTCCTTTCATTGCAAAATTCGCTGATCACCCTCATTGGATGATGAGAGTCGCCGCTCTCAAGGCTCTTCTTGGCCTTCGTCAAAATGAATATCACTCTGTGTATGCTAAAGCTCTCCGGGATCCCTCTCTTATTGTTAGAGTTCAGGCCTTGGATAATATTTCTCAGATGAAAATTGAATCTCTCGCTCCCAATGTTTGGAGCATGATGTATGACCAAAGTAATTATTCTGGAGATGCCGGAAGCCGCAAACGAACTTCCATTGTAAAAAGCATTATCCGAACTGTGGGTGATGTTAGGTTTGCTCGGGCACAAAAGTCTCTTACAAAACTTATTCAAAAACCAAAATATCAGGATCTCATTGAAGAGCTTGATTACTCTTTGGAAAAAATCACCGGACAAGTTTCACCTAATACGGTGGATGGTCGCCGCCAATTCTGGAGCAAATTAGCTTCTAGTCCAGGTAAGAAAATTTAAAGATTAGATTTTTGAAGCTGCTCTTTCTCGCGGGCCTTATCAATTTCTTTGAGCTTGTTGTCAATGGCAATTAGGCGCTCAATCCGGTAGAGCAGAGTCTTTTCAGTAATTCCATCAGTAGAAACTTCTTTCCAACCTTGCAAGAAATCTTGCTCCATTAACTGGCGCTTGTAGATTGTGACTTTAGAAACCTCGCGAGAAGAGCGGAAGCCTTTAACTACGTTCACAACCAGCTTGAATTTGGCCGCTTTTACAGCATCGGAAGATCCAAATGAGTCTGCAAAATTGACTTCAAGTGTATTATCCATCCAGCGTGTTTTGATAAAGCCCGCTTCTTGATTTTGTTGCGCGATATCGAATTTGCGCATCACTTGAATGACGGCCTGCCATGTCTGGTTATAATCGGCTTTATAGATTTTAGATGGGATATCAAGTTCTTCAGTCACCTGACGAAATTTTTCGTAACTTGCGCACGCACTTAAAAATAGCAGCATGACGATTAATGGATAAAATTTCATGACTTTTATGTTATCAATGAATCATATAAAAAGAAATCATTTGGAACCCTTATGGATCATAAAAAGCTCTTTACCCAAGTATTGATTACCGAAGCTGAAGCCCTTAAGCGTACAGCTGATCGTTTTCAGGAGCAGGAAGCAAAGAAACTAGTGATTCTGTTTGAATATCTGGCCAATACCGGGGGAAGTTTAATTGTCTCAGGCGTAGGTAAATCCGGTCTGATAGCTCAAAAAATCGCTGCTACTTTTTCATCTCTGGGTCTGCCTTCATTTTTTCTTCACCCTACAGAGGCCATGCATGGTGATCTGGGAAGAGTAACAAAATCTGATGCGATTGTTCTCATTAGTAAATCGGGGACCACAGAAGAGCTTCTGGCACTTCTTCCCTATGTCTTAGTTCCTAAGGAGCGCATTATCGCTATGGTGGGAAATACTCAGTCTCCCATTGCCCTTAAATCTGGCATTGTACTGGATGCTTCGGTTGAGAAAGAGGCCTGCATCAATGATCTTGCCCCTACCACCAGTACCACCGTTGCTCTTGCCTTGGGGGACGCCATGGCCGTTCTATATGAAAACGTTTTAGGAGTTTCCAAAGAAAAATTTGCTATTAATCATCCTGCAGGTCTTTTAGGAAAATCACTTTCTCTCACTGTAGACCGTTTGATGATTCCACTTTCCGAATGTCCGGTTGTTAGTGAATCGGCCACTCTTCAAGATGCCATTCTTGCCATGACTCAAAAACCAGTTGGAATGTGTGCCATTGTTAAAGACGGTAAAATGTTGGGAATTATCGTAGAAGGTGATATCCGCCGCGCTTTTGCCAAGAGTCCTGATGCTATCCGAACTTCAGTGAAAGAACTTATGACTTCTGAGCCAACTTTTCTTACACCTTCAACCTTGGCCTTTGAGGCACTTAAGGTCATGGAGAATCCTAAGCGCTTAATCTCGGTTGTTCCGGTAGTTGAAGATGGAAAATTCATGGGCGTACTCAGACTCCATGACCTCTTCAAGGCCGGATTTAATTCTTCACGAGGCTAGATCAAAGAATTTTTACGGTCTCTAATCCAAGTTTCTAAAATCAAAAATAAGAATAAAGCGTAGAGCGGAAGTGCTCCATAGTCTTGGTAGACCGTGGACTGGCCTGATCCCGTAGGAACCATGACATCAAGAGTGCCTTCTGTTCCAATCTCAAGTCTTTTAGATTCACTAGCATCGGCGTATATCACAGATGTGATACCTGTGTTGGTACTGCGCACGATTGGTAAATTAAACTCTAGGGCCCGCCACTTAGATAAAAATAAATGCTGATAAGGCTCGGCGGTATTTCCATACCAAGAATCATTAGTGTGATTCACAATCAAATGATTTCCTTGATACTGATTGAGAAGTGAGCGCATATAGTTTGATTCTAAAATCTCATAACAAATAGGTGTCACAAACCTGAACTTATCTTTAGTTTCCATCAAGGGAGTTCCTTCTCCTCGGGCAAACAAAGAAACTGCAGGAACCATGGTGACGATTTTGCGGTTGAAAGGACCAAAAGGAAGAGTCTCACCAAATGGGATGAGAATATTTTTGTGATAGCTCGCTTTGATTTTATCATCACTCAAGAGCAGAGAAGCATTGTAGATGCTCTCGATCATATCAAAAATTGTTTTGGAAGTGTCTTGCTCGTAACCTCCAATGAGCATCTCTGCATTTTGGGATTTCATGGTCTCACCAAAAATCGGACTCAACTCGGATTGCTGACCATAAAAGGGATGGGGATAAGCTGTCTCAGGCCACACGATAAGCTTAGGTACAAAGCCATTTTGAACGGTGGAGAGTTTTTGATAATTCTTGGTGATAACATCAAGAGACACGTCATCTCCTTGTTCACCAGAAATTTTCATAAAGTTACCAATATTGGCCTGAACAATTCTGACTGCGAGTTTAGGAGTGTTGGTGGGATTTCGGGCCGGATATAAAGTATTAAATCCTACAAAGATCACTAAAAAAATCCAAACTTGTGAACGGAATTTCCTCATAGAAAGTTGAGTGATGGACTCCATGGCCACCCAATAAGTCATGAAGCTAAATCCAACCACACCTAAAATAGGTGCAAGTCCTAGGTAAGGAGCAAGGTGAAGCCATGGACTTCCGGCATAAATGGGAAACTGTTGCGGAAAATAGCGCTCAAGCAGAGTCAGAATCAACGCAGAAATAAGCACACCTCTTTCTGAATACCAGTTCCAACCTGGACGGAATTTTTTCCAGAAGCCATAAATCCACCAGTGCGGCTGGAGAATAAAGGAAAAAAGTGCACCGAGGATAACTGAAATAAAATAAGGCAGCTGACCAAATTCTCTGAGAGTTTGAGGAATCCAGTAAAACCCGGTAACGTTCAGGCCAAGATTATAAAAGAACACCAAGATTAGACTCTGTTTTAACGTTTCAGTGCCTTCTAAACGCCAAATAAAAATGGGGAGAGCGATAAATAAAAGGGGAAACCAACCTGTGCCTAAAAAAGAAGGATAGGTGAAAGCATATAAACAGCCAGCAACAAAACTGTATAGAATTGATTTAAGTAGAGAATTCATCTCCACATTGTAGGAGAAATTTTAGTGGTTTGCTACAGAACGAACAGTAGGAAGTTCAAGTTTTTGGTTTACGCTATCGGCTAACTCAATCGCGCGACCAGCATCTAGCTTACCAGAACCCAAAATCTTACCTTCGAAAGTTTTCACTTTAAGCGAAGAGCTCAGGATGATGTTCTTGACTTGATCATATTTCATCTTAGGATATTTCGCTTTAATTAAAGCGGCTACACCAGTAACAAAAGCTGTTGCCTGGCTAGTTCCTGTCATGTATCCAGCACCATTTCCAGGGATCGCTGAACGGATACGGTGACCAGGAGCTGCGATATCAACTGAGTTCTTACCGTAGTTTGAAGAAGGGATGATATTAAGACCATCATCATGAGCACCAACAGTTACTATGTTAGAAAGACCGTAAGAAGCTGGGTAGTAAGCGTGACGTTTATCATCGATATTTGAATGCTCGTTACCAGCAGCTGCGATAACAAGAATTCCTTTTTTCTCAGCAAGTTTAAGTACACGAAGCTCTTCTACAGAAGCTTCTGGACCGCCTCCAGAGTAGTTAATCACATCAACGTTATTATCAACTGCGTACTGAAGAGCTTTAATGGTTGCATCAAGATTGGCCTGACCAGAAGCTTTGGGATTGTAGTATTTAAGAGCAAGGATTTTAACCTCAGGAAAGATTGATTTAACAATACCAGCAACATGAGTTCCGTGACCGTGTTGATCAGTTGGAGCGTTAGTCACTTTTTCCCCAGAAAAATCCATACCGTAATTTGAATCAGACTTTTTACCACCTACTACATAGATGTTATTAGCAAAAAACTGATGATCACCTTGGATTCCTGTATCGATAACTGCCACTACGATATCTTTATTCTTTTTGAATTTAAGCCATGAATCGCGAAGATTAATTGAAGCCAAATGTTTATCTGGATCAATCCCCCAAGAAGCATAACGAGAAATAAGAAGTTCAGCATTATAAGCTAAGTTTGAAACAGATTGAGAGAATGCTACCGAGAGGTGCAAACTTAAAGAAAGTGCTAAGAGTGTTTTTGCAGCTTTTTTCATTCCCTAATCCTTACCACGTTTTAATAAACACATGAGGAAACTCAAGGCTTCCATGTAATAAGTAAAGCAAGTCTGCTGCCACAAAGGGAGATAAGGATTCAGGGGCTTATGGGGGTTAAAGTGTCGGTTTTACTTCGGACTGTATAGAAGTTAGACGATTATGACGTCATTCTACGGTTCAGCGATTATGTCCTATTCCAGATAAGTGTGATCCCCTTAAAGAAATGATTTTTTAAGGGGTTATTCAATGAAGGATGGGATTTTTATGTCACAGTCAGAGCTTAAAGAGTACAGACTCGCCCTTAAAGTTATCGGCAACGAACTTAAGATCACGGATCTTGCTCCGCTGATTGGTAAAAGCTACCGGCAAGCTCAAAGGATAGTTAAAGCTGTCAGGGAAGCCGACTTTTTAGGGGTTCTCCACGGCAACCAAGGTAACAAAGCTTCAAATAAACTACCCCAGGCCTTCGAAGATCAAATCATTCATTTGCTTCGGACAAAATATCAGGGATTTAATCTCACACATTTTCGAGAAATGTTGCTAGAGAATGAAGATATCCGAGTAAAGAAAACGACACTTGAAAGATGGGCAAAAAAACATGGGCTGACTAAACATAGACGTAGAAACTACAAGACTGTTCATCCTCTTCGTCCAAGACTTGCTCAAGAAGGTATGCTCGTTCAATTCGATGGTAGTCCTCATTTATGGTTTGGTGGAAAGCCCTCTACGCTCTTAGTAGCAATGGACGATGCTACGGGAAAGATTCTAGCCGCAGAATTCTTCAAAGGAGAAACGAGTCTTGGCGGTCTTAAAGTCATTCGAGAAATTGTTGATGAATATGGGATACCAGAAGCTTTCTATTTTGATCAAGCAGGTATCTATGGCAAAGTTGAGAGAGACTGGACCTCGCAGATCGCCCGAGCTCTAGAGATGGTAAATAGTAAACTCTTCATTGCAAGCTCTCCACAGGCCAAAGGTCGAGTAGAGAGAGTTTTTAGAACGCTTCAAGACCGACTTATATCAGAGATGCGACTCAGAGGAATAAAAACCTTTGAGGACGCAAATTCCTTTTTGAAAGATTGTTATATCCACCTTTTTAACAAGCAGTTTGGAGTTGATGCTCAAAATCCTAATCGTGCATATCTTCCAAATGTCTTCGGAGATCTAGACCTTATATTCTGCAGGAAAGAACAGAGAAAAATTAATGAAGGTCAGGTCTTTAGTTACGGAGGAGATTTGCATTTTGTTGATGAGAAGACTAACCACGCTCACAGACTAGTGAATATAAATACCCATCTTGATGGAAAAGTTAGTTTTGATATCATGGGAAGGGTCGTATCAGTTAAAAAGCTAAAGAAAGAAACCAGGCACTTGAAAGCTGGATAGGACATAATCGCTGAACCGATAACACGACACAATCGCTGAACTTCAACACAACTATAAACAAGTGTCAAAAAAATCAACAGAGGCGAGTAATCTCTTCAAGGTGTACCTCACTAAAGAGTTTCTTGTACCATAGTGGTAAAGTTATCTAAATGCTGATTAGGGTACATACATGAATGAGCAGCTTCGAGTTCAACAATTACTTCAACGCAAATTCTTAGAAATCAAAGCTAAGAATCCGAGCTTCTCTATGAGGGCCCTTGCCACTCGCCTCGGTATGCAGCCAGCAGCGACCAACGAAATATTAAAAGGTGAACGCCGTGTTTCCCGAAAAATTGCCGAACAGATTGCAGATCGACTTATGCTTGATCCTTCTGAACGATCTGATCTCTTGCACGATTTTCCTCTCAAATTGAAGCGCAATACACAAACACAAAAAGTTCGTAAAGAAGAGTTAGAAGTTTTAAAATTAAACTCCAATCAATTTGAACTGATCTCCGAGTGGATTCATTTTGCCATTCTCTCTTTAATTAGAGTGAAAGGTTTTCAGTCCGAAATAAGTTGGATTGCCAACCGTCTAGGTGTCGCTGATTTGGATGCCCGAAAAGCAATTTTAAGACTTCAGCATTTAAATCTGATTCGTATTGATGAGAAAGGGAATATGACCCGCACTTCTCAAGCTGTTCGGTCGACAGATGATATTCGTGATCTCTCCCTTCAGCGCATGCATTTAAATGACATGGAGATGGCAAAGTCAAAGCTTGTGGAGGTAAATGTCGATAAGCGTGATTTTACCAATTACACTTTTCCCGCTAATCCGGAAACATTGAAGAGGGCAAAAGAAATTATTCGTCAGGCCCAAGATGATTTGGAGAATCTGATGAATGATGATGAGGCCAAAGAAGTTTACAGAGTTTGCATGTACTTATTTCCGTTAACAAACTTAGAACAAGGTAAATAGGGATTTATATGAAAAAGATTATGCATACACTTTTGATCGCCGTCGCAATTTTTGGAGGCGTACATGCTTTTGCCGGAGAACGCGGTGGAAATGGTGGAGACGGAATCGAAATTGAAGGTAAATTATATGTATTGGATCTCGTGGAAGCCGGTGCCGAGCTTGATCCATTTATTGATGAGAACATTGCAGTAAAAGAAAGAACTTTGAATGCTTTGAAATTAATTTTTAGAGATTCATCCTACCCAGTTGAAACTATTTCTAAGAAGATAACGGAGATAGAAGCCATTGATCAACTTTTTGCGCGATTTTTGCTTCAATCCATGGCCCTCTATAGCTGGAGATTAGTGAACAGTGCCCTAGTCAATATTGAAGATGAGAATTCGCTGCTAAACTATAAAGGCCTTAAGCAGTTAGCGATCAGAAGAAACAACTCAATCATGATTGATCGAAACCACTGGTCAGTGCTTGATGATAAAAACAAGACTGCACTTATATTCCATGAGATTTTGTATGCCATGATAAAGCCGGAGACTGTAGATGGGATCCTGGCACAAGATAGTGTTAAGACTAGAGAGGTAACTGGCTACCTCTTCACTGAAGAATTTAAGCTGCAAGGTAGGCTTGGACTTCATCGGATGTTGGGAACTCATTTTGCTCTTGGTATTGAGGAACATGCACCACTCTTTACTTTAGTTGCTGAGCACTCCGGATGGCTACTAAGCAATCCCGAACTGCAAGTGGCAGGTGGAGAATCACAAAATCTATATAATGAAGTTTATTTG
>CAMDDI010000038.1 GCA_945890905.1 Bacteriovorax stolpii | reverse complement strand
TTGAAGGACCAGATGTGATCACGGTACCGGTTCCAGGAATTTCATCAGAGCCCTCTGGGGCCGGTTGATCCTGGCCTTCAACAACTGGACCTACTGGACCAGGAATTGTTTCCTCGTAATCAGTACCCGTTTGTTCGGTCATAGGCTTGAAGACTCCGCATGCGATCGGAAAAGTCTGATAGTTTTTCCAGCGACCATAACCAGCGGCCGTCTCAGGGAGATTGGTAACTGGATCTATTCCCTGAATAAGAACTACTTTACCCGTAATGGCTAATCCTTCATCTGGAGCGAGCTTGATGATATTATCGTTAGGATTTCTATCAGTGCCTTTGAGATCATCCCAGAAACGGTTAAAGTTTGTTACTTTTAGGTATTCGTAGCTTCCATTTGGAAATGCCTTGGGCCAACTATTGTTAGCTGAGAGCTGTGAACCAATGTCCCAGTCCAATGGAATAATAATAGGTCCGACAACTTTCAGGGCTTCTTGATAATCTAAATAACCGTCACCGTTGGCATCGTCACTCATGTCTGGACATCTATTTCCGGAATGCACGTTCTGAAAATGAGCAATGGAAGGGCTTCCAGCAAAGAGTCTTAGATATGCATAAAGGCTGTTATCTTCTCTTCTGAATTGAGCTGAACCAGGAATAGTGCCGACGACATGTGAGTTGAGCGTAACAAACTTTGCAATGTAGCGACCTTGAATATTTGAACCATCAGCTGCGGCCATTTCGGCTTCTGCCTGTGCATCATCTACAAGGCGATCATTAGTTTTGCTTGATCCTCCGTCGCCACCACAGGCTGTGATGAAACTAAGGATGGAAGTTAGAAGTATATATTGATAATTATTATATTTCATATCGTTGTTCCTTAAAATCAAAGTTTGATATCAAACGCTTCTAGATACGCGGCTCGAACTTCATCCATATTGAATGCACTCTTAGTATAGTTCCAGGCTTCGTTCATTTCGAGGTCCGCAGGTTGCCAAGTGTACATGTTGGCACGAATGAAATAGCAGCGATCGGTATCAAATGGGTGGTCAGCATAATCAGAATATTTTTCGACTACTTTACATTTCACATCGTGAGAAGAATGGTAGTCCGCCCAGTCCTGAAAATTGTAAGGACGATTCAGCCATTTCACATCCAGAACACGTTCTTTAACGACACCATCAGCGTCCACTACATGAACGTAGGGGGAAACGTGAAACCACCATTTGAAACTATATTTTCGGACATATTCTTTTGGCCAGAAGACGAAGACCTTTTTTGACCTGAGCGAGTGTTTTCTCCACCATTCGTAAGACCAAACCATCGCTCTATTAAAACATTGCGTTTCTTCTTTCGTTACGTGTCTGCTTTCGGCAATATATTTGGTGGCAACTTTTATATTTTCAACTGTCGTCGGAGTATAATCGGCATCATCGAGACTCATCGATTTTGATTCATTTGTTTCAAGAGTAGTTGCAGGCTTTACAGTTTCGATGATTCTGTTTTTATCCAGTGTGAATGTAAGCCATTGCTCGTTTGACTTTAAAGATTGAAGTGATTCAATCTGCGGGAGATCCCATCGATTTAACTTTGCAACATCACCGCTTTTCAGAAACACTAGAACTTCGTCACCAATCTGTGTGCCGAGGTCTATTTCGTGAATCTGTGTTGTGATTTGGTGTGATGCTAGTGCAGGCAGGGCAAAGAGAAAGGTAAGTATCAAGAAACATTTCAATCGCATAAAAACCCTCCGATGGTTTTAAAAACGTTTAATCTCGGACTATCATTTTTCGGCGGAGTTTTTATGTCTACTAAAGCTATCTTGAGATACTCTGAGAACTGCGTCCAATGCAGATTTAAAATGTCGGAGATCTATATTGTGCTAATCTTAAAATGCGGAGTGTTTGAATATGAAACATCGAAGACAGATTGCAACATTGCTGGTTAAAGAGCTTGCTAGTTATACCCATGCGCGCTCAGACAATAATCATGATCTCTGTCTTTATCATTTAGGAAGGGCCCATATTTTATCTCAGCACAGGTGGTTCCATCACTTCTATGTTCATTTTTTGATGTTTGAATATTCTTGGGTCAAGAAGGACAGAAAAGAAGTTTTGGGACAGATTATAAGAATGATCGCAACCATTCCAGGGCACATGTTCAAAAGACTTCCGCTAGGAAATACTGGTTGGTCAAATGTGCCTATAATGAAAAAGCTTCCGCTTCCAAAAGATTTTGCGCCGCTTTTTGAGGAATAAAGAAATGGTCTTACTTCTACAGCTCTTTTAGAGTCGTCAATCGTGACAGAACCGCTGATTCAAAGCTTTTGCCGACAACATCAGTAATCCACTTTGTAGAAACTAGGCTCTTTTTGGGAAGACCTGTCGTGATGTACACGTTCTTATAGCCTGCGGTTGAGAGTTCTTCTGAAAGAAGCTCTCCTTTTTCTGATCCCAGCATCGAATCGATGAAGATAGGAGTATCTAACTTGTAAAATCTTTTCTTCTCTAGAAAATCATTGAAAGATTTGAATGCATTAACAGTGATGGCATACTTTTCACCCTGTCTTTTCCAGTTAAAGCGTACTAACGGGTCATCATCTATTAACACGATTGAGTGACCTCCTTGAAAGTCAGGAAGGTAGTTTTCAAAAGTCTTTTCAATAGGAATAAAAAGAATAATTTTTGTCCCTCTTGTTAAACTCTCAACAGTAATCTTTCCACCCAAACTTTCTACAAATTCTTTAGCACTACTGAGTCCAAGTCCGTTACCTCGGATTTTCGTGGTAAATCCTCTCTGAAAAATAAAATCTGGATGAGAAGAAATTCCTACGCCATCATCTTCAATACAGAGTTTTAAGTGATTTCGAGAGATAAGAATGGAAACGAGGATTTTCCCCTTAAAGCCAGTTGCTTCAAGAGAGTTATTTATTAAGTTACTTAAAGTCCTTTTGAAACGGGCGGAATCAAAGAGGAGATTTATATCTTTGCTTATTTCTTCTTTCGAAAAGTTTAACTCAATCGTAGCTTTTGAATGGTTTAAAGACTGAACTTCTTGGATTACATCTTCAGTATAAGAAACAAGATTTGTAATGCTGTTTAAGGTGTTGGATGGTTGTTCATTTCGCAGTAGAGAGTTGCAAATTTCGTTTATACGGGCCAAGCCTTTATTTAAGTTTAGATGTTCATCTGAGTGAACACCTGGAATCCGGCTTATGCCATCTTTAAGAGCTTCGATTGGGGACCTAAGGTCATGTGCGATCTGAACGGCTTGTTTTCCGACTTCTGCATCAATCTCAAGCTGAGCTTCTTTCATGAAATACTTTTCCCAAGACCGTTTGAGCCCAAGTAATTGGTCTATGATCATACATGAAATGAATAATCCTAGGCCTGCTTGTAGCAGTGATAACGTTGAAAATACTCTTAAGTCATTCAAGTTATCATTTAAATTTGTTGCTATAAGAACAATTAGCCCAAAGCTCCTTAAAGATTTCAGACCTGAAATTTTCAAATTTCCGTAAAGGGCAAATAGCAGAAACAGAGGGGAGATGTGAAACCAAACCCGTCCCCATGAAGCTGCCTCTGTAAGAGTGTTACTCACAAGTACGGTTGTAATTAAGGCCGCAGAAACGAAAGAAGGCACAAATCGAATCCAGCTCTTACATGATTTCGTCATAAAGACTGTTACCAACCAAATAGTCAGCACACTGGAAATTAAAGTGGTTTTATAAACGTCGAGCATGTCTAAGAAGTGATAACCGCTTCTTCCTCTGCAAACACCTAGTACGAAACTCGATAATCCAATAAGGAAAATCATAAGCTGGGAGTTCCATAAATGCTTAGGCGCAAGAAGTGGAAAAGAAACAACAGTTAGGACTAAGCATAGGATCGGAATAATTATTTTTGAGAGATTATTTTTAAGCTCATCCACATACTTCGTCTTATCTAACTCAGCGATTGGTGCAACCTTGAAGCTTTTGGGACTAAAACCTTTGTTAACAAGGAACTTTGAATAGACTACAAGGCGTATTTCGTTAGCACCTTTTTTGATAAGGTCTTTGGAAAGGAAGTAGGTTCTTTCCGTATCCATGTTATAAGAAAAATTAGGTGGAAAATTTCCCGTCTGTCCAACTTGAATACCATTTACATATGTTTTATCAGCATCACCAATGAGCCCAAGATACAAACCGTGGCCGTTCATTAACTCAGAGGACTGGTAGTTTGATTTGTATTCGATATATCCTTCATATTCTCTTTTGATTGGATTACCGATTGCAGGATAAGGCTTCCATGCTTGGACTTTTAAATTTTCAAGATTGTCCCCTGTTCTAAATTCCCAAGTGTATGCAAAAAGAGCATTTGAGAATACGACAAACATTAGAAGAACGAAACTTTTCATCATGTCCTCTCGATCCAAATAATTTCGTGAACAGACTTTAAAGATTCGTCACCTGAATTGAATGCAGTCTCAAATATTTCTTTTAGGGCTTTAATGGATGTTTCCGTTAAATCCTCAAAGTTTGTATTCAATGAAAAACTTAAAAGTTTTTGTGCTTCTTGAGTAAAAGCTTTATTGGGCCACAGCCCATTTAGTCTGAGTTTTGTATCTACTTCGTGCCTTGATACTTTGAACTTGTTTGATCTTAAGAGGTCATCAATGAAGGGCTTGAGTTTGTCTGAGCTGCCATGATTCGAAACCGGTTTGAGTTTCGGGTGAGACTTAAGAGGATGGTTGTTGGTTCCCATCATTATTACCAAAGAGCCGTTAGGCTTAAGTTGATTCAGAATTTGATCTAAGATTTCGGGAGATAAATGATAAAATACATAGCTTGCAATCATTAAATCAAATTAATAGTTAACTGAGAGAGTTGGAATTGGACGGACGGTTTGAACATTTGATTTTAATAACTTTACTGCATCTTCAAGGCTGTTGTGGGCGGGCTCTAAGAGCGTAAGGTCTATATTGGGAGCAATTTTTTTTAACTCACTAATATATTTCTGAGTCATAACTCCATTTCCACAACCCAAATCTAAGACCTTCAATAGCTGTTTTTTCTGAATAAAGATCGGGGCAAGTTCCGAAAACTTTTCGATGATTCTTTCCCGGAAATCAGATCTCTGAAGGAATATATTATAACCGGTTTCGTAGCTTGTGCTGTCTTTACTGTTGAGAACGTAAGTAGAGTTAGTCATTCTTAGTCTCCAACAGAAGTGAAAGTTCATCCAACTTGACTGATACTTCTGATTCTCTTTCAAGACAAAGTTCCAACATAGACTTAAGCTCATGATCATTAATGATTAGATCATGATTAATGATTTTCAGAATACCGATCATATTATGAAACTCTCTTCTTAAATCGTGCTGAATATTTGAACTAAGCTCCTTACTCATTTGGCACTCAATAGTTCTGAAATCGTTGAGGGAGCAATACCAAGTTTTTTGGCAGCCTGACGAATGCTTCCGTGGTTTCTTTTCACAAATTCTTGGATTAGTTCTTTTTTGAAATGAGAGATGAAATCTTTAAGTCCAAGATCTTCTACTAGGTCAATATGGTGTTGTGAGAACATCTTATTTTCTGAAGGGCGATTTTCTCTGATCCTGGCTGGTATCAATTCAGGCGTTATCAAGCGGTGACCATTTACAACCCAGTTTTCCAATAAATCTTGAACTTCGCGGGTGTTTCGAGGCCATGAGTAGGATTTAAGAATTTCTTGGGCTTCATCCGTGACGAGCATTTGAAATGGCTGTTTCGAGATGAAATGATCGAAAAGAGGCATTACATCTTCAGGTCTCTCTCTTAGAGGAAGCAAATTGATCTGGAAGGTACTAATTCTCGCAAAAAGATCTTCTCTAAATTTACCCTGAGCGATTAATGAGTGAATATCCTCACAAGTAGCGGACATGATCCTGAAGTCAGATTTTACAGGAATATTTGAACCCACTGGGTAAAACACTTTTTCTTCAAGAGCCTTAAGCAAGAGTCTCTGGACCTCTAAAGGAAGAGCATGGATTTCATCCAGAAAAATAATTCCTTCATGCGCTTTTTGTAAAAGTCCAATCTTGTCATTATTTGCACCCGTGAATGAACCTGCCTTATGTCCAAATAGCTCACTTCGGGTTGTGTCTCCGATAAACTGCGAACAATTAACTTCAATGAAGTTTTCGCAGCCAAGAGTTTCTTTTATCAAGTGCGCGACAACTCTTTTCCCGGTTCCAGTTTCACCATCTATGAAGATTGGTTTATCAGAGATAGAAAGATTAACAATTTTAGAAAGCTCAGAAGCCTGTCTTTCGTTTCTTGTAACAAAGCCTTTGCGGATTTTGTGTAAGAGATTCAGTTCTTTCTTGTTTAAGAAATAGCGAGCGATGACTGAATCCAATTTATGATCATCGAATGGTTTTAAGAGGTAATCTTTCGCTCCGGTTTGGAGTGATTTTTGAATTATTGATCTGTCAGTTTCTCCTGACACTACGACCGGATATGCTTTTGAGTCCTGGGTGAGCTTTATTAGGTTTATGCCATCGAGTTTGCCATGTAGGTTTAAATCGAGAAACGCCACGTCAAATGTTTTAGACTTTAAAAGGCCTTGAGCTTCTTCCTTGGTAGATGCCGCTTCCACCTTACCATAACGGCTAAGAATGCGTTTTGAAACGCTTTGGGTATATAAGTCATCTTCTACTAGCAGGATCTTTAACTCATTTTGCATATAGCTGCGTTAAACCAGAATTGTTTTTTACACGCAACTTAATTCCGAACACATGTTCGGAAAAGCGAACACTATCGCGTTGCGGCGCAACAAGTCTGAGACTTGTTCGATTCTTCGAAATATATGTTCGAGAACTCGAACACCGGTCCCTCTATGTTTCTAATTCTCCATAAAAATTATTGGCCCTCACTTTGTAATAGCTCAATCCACCTGGCTCAAACCAAATGAGCATTAGGGAGTTTGAATTAACAAAGGGGATGCTGTGAAAAAGTTTATCGAAGGTTTCAAAAAGTTTTTCTTTCCAAAATTTCAATTTGGAAAAAGTTTCGTTTCTGATGCCGACATCAGAAAAGCAGTACTTCGTAAGGCAAGTGAACTTCCTGGTAACTAATTCAAAAGGATCTTGATGAGATTTACTTCAAATGACGTTGAAATTGTAAGAGCAGGTCTAAGTGATTTAACAACTTGTGAGAGACAAATTTTAATCTATAGGTTTTGGGAAGAGCAAACAATTGAAGAAATTGCGGAGCTTCTTGGAATGAAATGGGACGAAGTAAACGAAAGCATTGAATCAGCACTTATATACTTAAAGCAATTTTGCATCGGCCAATCTGATTTCAGCTTAAATGATTTTAGAGAAGCCGCATAACTTCAAGGGGAATTACATGTCATTTACAAAACTATTGGCTTTTTTAATGTTCACAGCTTTTTTTGCTAGCTGTAGCACAACAGGCTTCAAATCGAGTGTAAGTCAGCAGCAGCGCGAATTCGTAACCATGGGGCACGATCGAAGATAGAAACAAAAGGGGTCTAGATGGAGACATTGCAGAAATACTTTCAGAATAGTTTTCCTACGTTCTTTAAATTTCAGCTTTTCGTCAGAAGTGATGAGGGCAAGCCCAAGTTCGTAGGAACTGCATTTCTGGAAGATGGAAACATTCGATACACCTTGAAACTTTGGTCTCTGGTGAACGAAAAGTTTTATCTACTTCCAACCGAGCAAGATCCAAAGAAGTTCATCCTCATGACGAGAGAACCAAACAGAGCTCAAAACTCAAAGAAAAAATTCCATTGGAACGTAATTGGGTCCGCTAAACCAAACCAAGCTCAAGATGAACTTGAGATCAGTTTTGATATCTTTGAAAAGAAGATCTATCTGAACATGCTGCCGGTTGAAACGTTCAATCTGGGCCAAGGGGAAGTATCTAAGGGTGCAGCTTAAAGTTTCAAAAAGGGGGAACGTATGAAGAAAATTGATATCATCTGGCTTTTTACACTCATCATCGGAATAGGTTTTTTGTACCCCGAGCTTTCATACGCCGGACTTGAGTCCAGCTTAATGGGTATTAAATCTAAACTGACCGGGGTCATTCTTCCGCTTCTATCTGTTATTGGTATCGCAGTAGCAGGAATTTCTTTTATGACAGGTAATCCAAACGCAAAACAACATATCTCATTTGCTGTCGTAGGTTGCATCATCGGCTTCGGGGCTCAAGGGATTGTGGACTTCATTTCACAAACGGTTAGGTGAAATGGAAGACAGGGGTCTTCTAACTACCAAAGTGCCTAGAGCTTTAGAAATTAAAAGTAAGCTGTTTGGATATGAGCTTCCTGACTTACTTTTAATCTTCTTTAACCTGGCGATTACTAATCTTGTATTTGGTGGAACTAGTCTTAGGTATCCATTGGTATGGGGGACAACGCTAGGATTGGCGTTGCTCCTATACTTCGCGAAAAGAGGGAAACCAGATAGCTTCATTCAACACTATGGAGAATTTCTGATTCGCCCTGCTTACTACGCAGCTGGGGCCACGGATAAAATTGCCAAAAAATTCAATCGGAGAAGAAAAAATGATTCAAAGAAGTCACAGCGAAACTAGTCTTGCTGAAGAGTTACCATATTGGGATTTCTTTGATTTTCCAAAGCCACACGCTATTCTGAATGACGGATCTTTGGTGTCAGGTCTGTCCATTCAATTAAAGGATATTGAATGCCTGGATGATTCTGAAATTAACCAATTTGCTATCGGTCTCAGGGGGGCTTTGAATTCAATCTCAGAAGGACTTAGCATCCAGTTTCATTTGTCTGTGAATTCCGATTTTTCGCAAATGATAGAAAAACATATCTTAGGTAAGAAAGAAAATATTCACCCTTTAGTTAAGTCTATCGCTGAGTTTAGAGAAGCGAAGTTGAAAGCTTCTTACGAAACTGGATCTCTGTATAAGCCCAATCTAACGCTTTTTATCAGAACTCCGATGTTATTAAAGAAGAAACTGAGCTTCATGAAAAAACCTGATTTGTTTTCTGAGAATGCCGTAGAGAACTATCAAGAGACTCTGGAAACTCTTGTTGAGAGCGTAGATTCACTGGTTTCATCCTTTGAGTCACTAGGACTTAAATCTCAAGTTCTTTATAAAGAAGATTTGGTTTCTGAAATATATAGTTTCATGAATCCGAAACGAGCGATTTCAGAACCTGTTCCCAAACTAATAGAAACCAAAGACTCTGATTTGGATAAACACCTAATAAACGAGGAAGGCTGGTTAGCTTCTCAGTCTAATCGAGAGCAGCTTGTTTTTGGTGATTTGATTCTTGGTTTTGAACAGTTCACTTTGAATTCGTTTTACCACAGAATTATTACTCTGAAAACTTTGCCCGAAGTCACTTTTGCAGGTCAGTTTGCTAGCTTTCTTAGAATGCCTTTTCACTATGATTTATTTGTTACTTTCGAAGTCCCATCTCAGGCTACGGAAATGGATAAACTCAATCAGAAGAGGAAAATGGCTCACTCTTTAGCCGTTACTCAAGGGAACAAGGCTAGTGATCTAGAGAGTGAAACTAAACTAAACTCTACTGAGGAGCTGATCAGGGAACTGTTAAGTACTGGTCAGAGAATCTATGCAGCACAGATTTCAATTGTACTTAGGGCACCTGCAGACCCCGAAGGTAATAAAGTTCTTAATCGTCGTGTTCGAGAGGTCCTTTCTCGCTTTCGGATGCTTCAGGGTGCAGAAGGTTTAGAAGAAACCGTTGGATCTTGGAAAATCACTAAAGGCAATCTACCGGCTGCACCTGTTTCTTTGGACAGGGCCAGAAAGATGAAGACAAACAATCTGGCTGACTTTTTACCTGTCTTTGGAGCAAGAGAAGGGGATTTAGATCCGGTTGTCATATTCAAAAACAGACTCAATGGATTGGTTAGCTTTAATCCCTTTGATTCTGGCCTTTCTAACTTCAATGCGCTGGTAACTGGATCATCTGGAGCCGGTAAGAGCTTTTTAAATAATTGTATTTTAGCTCAGGAGCTGGCCAGAGACTTAAAGGTATTCATTATCGATATCGGTGGCTCTTATAAAAAACTCACTGAATCTTTGAATGGTCAGTATTTGGACGTAAATCTTTCAGACAATAGCAGGGTAAATCCTTTTGCAATCGCGGATGTTAGTAAAGGTCCCAGTGATCAGAAGATTAAATCACTCCTGGCAATTGTTGAAAGTATGGTTGTGGAAGAGGAACGACCGCGACTGCCAAAGTTAGAAAAGGTACTTTTGGAGAAAGCGATCAATGAGCTCTACAAAGAGAAAGCCCAGAAAGGAATGGTTCCCTTACTTTCTGATCTTAGGTTGAAGCTTGAAAAGTGCAGTGAACCCTCAATGCAACAAATTTCTAAGCTTCTGTACATGTGGACTGGTGATACTCCATACGGGAAACTGCTAGATGGTGAAGGATCTCTAAGGACAAATGCTTCCATTTGTACATTTGATCTAAAAGGACTTTCTTCTTACCCTGATCTTCAGAGTGTGATGATTTTGATTCTTACCGACTTTATCCTTACACAGGTTGAAGGAGATAGATCTAGCAAAAAGCGAATTATACTTGATGAAGCTTGGGCACTTCTGAAGTCCAGTGCGGCAGCAGGATTTATGGAGTATTGCGCGAGAACTCTTAGGAAAACCGGTTCCGGTATTACTTTCATTACTCAAGGCGTGGAAGAAATTGTTTCAAGTCCTATTGGACCGGCAATTCTAAACAATACTGCAACGAAGTTTATCATGCTTCAAAGAGGTGACTCCCAGATTTTGAAAGATGCTTTGAAGTTGAACGAACAGGAGCTGCGCTTAATCTATTCTCTGGAGCAAAAAAAAGGAGAATTTTCTGAGGGCTTCATGATTGTAGGGGATCACAGACAGGTTGTTAGAATTAACCCGTCTCCGTTTGAGTATTGGATTTCTACCAGTGATGCTTCTGACAACCACTATCTGGACGGTTTAAAGCTGCAAGGTTTTTCACTTGTTGAGGCAATTGAAAAGGCTTCTCATGATTATCCCAATGGATTTTCAAAAAACTCCTCCATACAAAGGGAGAACAATGAAAGCATTTAGGAAAATCAGCTTTGCTCTTATCCTACTGATTTCTGTCTCAATGCCAAAACATGCCAGAGCAGATCTTTTTGGAGGGGATGTCGTTATTCTAACGAAAATTCTGATACAGGCAATCCAGCAGCTTCAGCAGTTGCAAATGATCTATCAAAACGGCAGAGACTCTATTTCTTTGACGAGAGAGCTTAATAGCGGAATCAGACATGGCTTAGAAATAATCCGAATTCTTAATCCCAAATTTGACCCTGGCATTTATGGGGGCCTTGAAAATGCGGAAAGTGTCCAAAGGGCCATCGAGGACTTATACGGAATGATTCCTAGGACAAGCGAATCCAGGCTTCAGGAAGCTCAGGACCGATCTGCTTCAGAGAGTATTGCTATGAATGGAAATTTGTTTCGGTATGCGGATGATGTTGATCTAGAGGCCAGAAGAATCATCTCCCACGCACAGGATGTTAGTCCGCAAGGGGCTGCAAAGCTCACAGCTGAATCAATTGCCATCCTGATTGGAGTAAGTACGCAAGTCCTAAGAACCAATTCAATGATGTTAAAGATGATGGGGCAAAACATGGCCCTATCAAACAGAAAAGAAAAGCTACAGGCTTCCCAGTTTCAAACGCAATACAAAGAAATCTCTAATGGGATTGGATCTCTACCTCCAAGCATGAAACTAAAAGCACTGGGAGATTAAAGGAGATTCTATGCCTCAATTCGAACTTCTTGGACCTCTCATGGATGAACTTCATAGAGAATTTGTGAAAATGTATTATCTACTGCTACCCGTTTTTTTTCTGATCGCCGTTGCTCTGAGATGGTTTCGATCTCCATCTGGGAGTCCTGACTTTCTGGATATTCTCAAGAGGGCGGTTGTCTCGACACTTTTACTCGTTGCTTTTCCAGATATAAGCAGAGCAATCATAGAGATCGCCGACTCCATTGCGCTTAGGATTGATGAGATCAATGGAATAGATAATGTTCTCAAAATGGCAGAGCAGAAATCTGAAAGCTATACAATGTCAGCATCGAGTTTACTTCTGCAGTTTAACGATCTCATTATCGCTTCACTTTCGATTTTCAGTTATATCATCTTGTATGTGGCCAGATACCTGACGATTGCTATGTATCACTTCTTTTGGCTTTTCTTTATGGTGACTTCACCTCTGCTGATTTTGTTTAACATGTTTGAAGGAACTTCTCAGATAACGAAGAATCTTTTCTCCGGAATGATCGAAGTGGCTTGCTGGAAGATCGTGTGGGCAATTTTGGGTGCTATGCTAACGGCATTGGCCTTCGGAGATGCATATCAAGCGGAGGGGAGTTACATCACATTAGTAGTTATGAACTTTGTTATTGCTTCAGCAATGCTTATGACTCCGTTGCTCGTAAAATCGCTTTACACCAAAGGTCTGACTGGAATGGCTGGCCCAATCGGAGCCATGGCAGGTGGAGCTATCCTTGCTGGTCCATCTTGGATAGGTAAGGCGGCAGCAGCAGAGAAAACGTCCAGAGCTGCCATAGGAACTGCAGGTTCATTTATTGGCTCAAGTTTCAAGAGTTCTCGTTCTCAGGAATAGTCACCAAACAAATTCAAAGGAGGAAGTTAAAATGGAAACCCATTCACAGCTTCGTAGTGCCAAATTTCCAAACATGATGAGTAATCTCATGCATTCGAATCAATTTCTAAAAATGTTTTCATTCTACTCTCTGTCTCTATCAATCATAACTTTGGTCGGCTTAACTTTGTTGATCAATAAAGGACCTGAAGTAATCACCATCTCTATGGATGGAAATTTCATTGAAAAGGGCGAACCTAAACTTGAGTCATTCGTAGAGAGCGCTTTACGCGAGTACATTGAAAGCAGGTATAGATGGGAACCCGAGAATGTTATTGAGAGGCTGAAGTCATCAAAAGCCTTTATTTTACCAAATACAGAAAAAATTTTCGAAGATGCTGTTTCCAAGGTTGCCAGATTCTCAAAAGAGAAACTTGCTTCCCAGAAAGTTTTCATTGATGAGGTGAAGGTAGATTTGAAATCGAGGTCTGCACTCATAACTGGAACAAGAGTTACATCAATCCAGAATTTGCCAGCGGCTGGGGAGCTAAGACTGGAACTCAGTTTTGACTCTGGACCACATACACAGAAAAATCCTTGGGGGATTTATGTAACTAAAGAAAAGGAGGATTGATTGATTAAACTAATAACTGTTCTTCTTTTTGTGAGCAATGCCTGGGCTTCAAAAGTCCGCCATGTTGATGTCAACAAAGACGAAATTGTATCAGTACGAACCAGCATTGGAATAGCAACTATCATTCAAGTCCCGGATCGCCCTAACAGTGTAGTTGTTGGTGACCAAGAGTCATTCAAGGTCGAATACCTAGACCAGGCCATAACAATTAAGCCATTGGTTGGTGGAGCCAGAAGTAATCTTTATGTTTATACGGATTACAGAAGATTCAACATTGAGTTGATTACAGGACCTCAGGCCAATGCTGATTATGTTGTTTACCTAAAGCAGCCAAAAATGAAGAAGCCTGATCCTGTTTCTTGGAAACGATTTTCTAATTCTTTGACCAACGATTCTATCAAGCTTGAGATAAAGAGAATTGGGACATTCAAAGATGAAATTCTTTTGATTGAGTTTGATATTACTTCGAATAGAAAGCTCGTCTTTAATCCTGAATGGATATGGCTGACTCAATCAGCGGAAACAAGGCCGATTCATAATTTAGTTTTTAGTAGCCTCGAATTACTACCGGGAAAGAAGATCTCTGGACTGATGCAAATTAGAAAAGGGGATATCTCGTCTTTTGACAATTTGAGACTTGAACTGAGACGACAAAGGACAACTTTTTTAACTTTTCCAAAGGTTAAGTCATGGAGCTTGTAAATAATCTTCAAAATGCCTTTCTAAAAGAAGAGCGCCCATTCACTAAAAAGAGAGATATCGATTGGGTACGCGTTCAATGGGTGGCTGTAGCATTAATTTCAGTGCTAGTTGTAGGAATTTTGTTTTGGCCTAGCAATCCAGAGGTAGAAACATCGTTCTTCGAAAAGGGAACTATTACTAAGGCTCAGCCACAAGAATTAACAGATCCATCTCAGGAAGCCTTCAAGCAGTTAAAAGGAAATGATGCCAATGGAAGTCAGGTCCACACATCATTAGATTACTTGTATGGAAGGAATACAGCTTCTAACGGTGGAGGAGGAAGCCAGATTAACCGAAATTCGGGAATGATTATATCAAGGAATGGATTTGATAGCAGAACTCAATTATCACCCGGTTCCAGGATTCAGATAGTACTTCTCCAGAGTGTAACCGTTGAATCGCAGGCAATGCCTGTTCAGGGTAAAGTCACCTCCGATGTTGAGTCAGATTCTGGATTGGCTATCCCTGCAGGTTCTAAAGTCCTTGGCGAGGTTTCGTTTGATTCCTCTAGTGAGAGGACTACCGTTTCTTGGAGATCAATAATTTTACCTGATGGAAGAGAAAGACCATTTTCTGCACAAGGAATGGGTGGTGATGGGCAACTTGGGCTTAATGCTCGTGTTCATTCTTCGGCAGCAAGAAATATTGTTGGTCAGACAGTTACGAAATTTGTAGGGGCATATGCCGCCGGGTCTTTGAATATGGGACCCTTCGGAGCAAACCCGGGTGGAAACAAGAATGGACTAAAAAATGCAATAGCTGAAACTGCGAGCGAAAGAGCTAATCAGATGGGCGAGACCTGGCAGAAAGAAAGAAAATGGGTCGAACTGGATGCTGGCACTCAAATTGTTTCAGTGCTGAACCAACCTTTCTCTTTTAAAGAACCCGGATCAACTAATGGACAATGAAGGAAGTTTTCATTTTGAGAAACTGGTTCTTGGTGCTTTGCTATTAGTCGTCCTTTATAAAATCTTTGAAAAATTTTTGCTATGGACTCAAAACCCTCGGCATATGCTGGCACTTGGTTTGATCCTCATCACTGTAGCTATCCTCGTATTCAATCTTATTAGAGAAAAATTTAAATCGATAAAAGAGGATCATGAAAGGGATAAGCAAATCTTAGGATTCAACGACGATTCAGTCTTTTGTGGGACCACAGATGACAAAAAAGATGTCTGGCTTAAACCAAATCAAAGAATCATGCATACGCAAATTGTGGGTACGACAAATGCAGGGAAAACCGAAAGTGTCATCATTCCTTGGGCAGTGAATGATATTCAAAAGAAGAGAGGGTTGATCATTATTGATGGGAAGGCTGACAATTCTCTCCTTGAAAAGCTTTGGTCATATGTCGTTGCCGAAAAGAGACAACACCAATTTAAATTATTCAGCTTAGGGCACCGGGGATGGTCGGAACAATGGAATCCTCTTATTGGCGGGACAGCGGAAGAGATTACGGAGAGAGTCTTCAATTCTTTTGATTTTGAGAATCCATATTATCGAAGTCTTCAGTATGAAGTGATGAACCAGATAATGAGAATCTTCGAGATCAGTAACACACCAGTATCTTTTCAAAGAATTCAGCAACTCATTGTAGACCCAGAGATGATGTTGGATCTAACTTTTGAGAAGAAGGATGATGGTTTAAAACAATGGATGAATTGGTTCATTAATCTTCCGCAGAAAGATAGGGAGACCAGGACAAGTGGACTTTTGACAGCGATAGGACATTTTGCTTTCGGCGCAAACTCTCAGCTCTTTAATCCAGATAAGGATGGAATCAACATTGATAGAGCTTTGTCTAAGAATGAAATTCTATACTTCCAGCTACCAGTACTACTTTCACCATTTTTAGGGAAAGCGACTGGTAAGCTAGTTCTTCAGTCTTTACAAGCGGCTGTTGCAAACCGTCATAGACAAGTGGGTGCATCCAAAGAATTGTTTAGCGTTTATCTGGATGACTTCTCAGAGTATCTATATCCGGGTTTTGTATCCATCCTTAATAAATCGCGGTCTGCTAATGTGGGTGTGGTTTTTGCCCATCAAGCACTAGGAGATATTCAGACTCTTGGTGAGCCAGTGGCCAATTCAATCCTAACGAACTCGAACATGAAGATATTCATGCGAGGTAATTCACCAGAGTCTGCGGAATACTTTTCAAAAGTTATTGGAACCAAAAGTTCAACAAAGTTTACCGAGCGGCAGAAAAAAGGTTTCTTTGGAACAGACAAAAGTGGTGATGTCTCCGCAAGAGAGGTGGAAGAATTTGTAATTCATCCGAACGTCTTTAAAAGAGACTTAGGAGTAGGAGAGGCAATCATGGTGATACCTCACTCCAAAGGATCAAAAACTGTACGGATAAAATTTAACAAGCTCGATGATTTACCAAAAGTTCCAATTCAAGATTCACAGAAATCTTTTTTGCCCTTATTAAAACCAAAGATCGTAAAAGCAATTCAATCCAATGAAGAGGGTAACCCATTTAACAAAACATTGGAGGTCAGATGAAGATTAGTTCAATCGGTCAGAAGTGGAGACAACTCACAGCCATTGTCATGACGGCAGTTCTTATGAGTGCTTGTGCGACTAAAGAGAAAAGTATCGGGTTAGGAAGCTCTTTAGGTGCAGGCATGGGTGCAGCTCTTGGTGGGATTATGAGTCCTGGTAAAAATGGTCAGTATAGAACCAGGAATGTAATTGTTGGGGCGACTGTCGGAGCTATCGCCGGAGGATTTACTGGGTCAAGTCTTCATGATCAGAAAGAGCAAGAAAAGGAGATTACTCTCCTCAAGAGCCAAAGCAAAGCAGCGTCTCGCTCTCCGGCTGTACCAGAGCTTCAACAACCTAAGGTGGAAGCATACTGGGTTGAAAGCAAGGCCGTGGGTAATAAATGGATCGAAGGCCACTATGAATATGTGATCTCTGAGCCAACACGATGGGCCGCTCAATGAATTTCAAATATAAATGTGGTCAGCCTATGCCTCAAAATGTGGTGGAGCTAATTCACTATTTGGGCAAAGTAGGTGTCCTTACTCGGAAAGCTTGGACACTTTACCTGGGTGCAGGTTCTTCTGAGTGGAAGCGTGAGCAACTCTACAACTTAGAAAAACGAGGAATTCTAATTAGGCATTCCTGTAAACAGATCAAGGATGCGTGGGTTCTGTCAAAATGGAGTTTTGAGCTATTAAGATCGACAGGACAACTTGCAGTCACTCCTGTTCCACCACACCATATCGAGCATGACGAACTGATTGGTACAAGCCTTCTGACTTTAAAGAAACACGGCGTTTGCCAAAGATGGATTACCGAAAAAGAGCTCAAAGCCAATTCATCAAAAGAGTACCTGATCGAGAAACAGCAATTCGGAGCAAAGTATCCAGATGCAATTTTCGAAATGAAACATGGCGGGAAAGTTTGGATCGTCGCACTTGAGTATGAAAGAACTGGGAAATCTATTCAAAGGTATAAATCAATCTTTAGAGAGTATGAGAAGTTTGTGTCTGTCAGTCAGATTCTTTATATAGTGGAAGATCCTGCGATAAAGCGCAGAGTTCAATCAGGGCTTCTCAGTGCAGGATGTGCAAGCGTTACACAGAAAGTTGGATTCATTGATGCTCACGCTTGGAGAGAAAACCCTTTAAAGGCTTCTATCCAGAAAG
>CAMDDI010000037.1 GCA_945890905.1 Bacteriovorax stolpii | reverse complement strand
TTCATCACGTATGACTTCGTTGATAATCGACTGCATATAGCGCTCTATGCTTTGCGCACGGATAACATTTGAGGCGTCGATTAATAATTGAACTGTTCCTTCTCCACGCTCTATTGCTTTAGTAATGCCTCCTGGCGGCGAGATTAAGACAGCATCGGCCCGACCAGATCGTATTTGCTCAAGTGGATCAGAGTTTAGATCATTTAGTGTGCCCCTTCCAATTGCCGGGACAAACCATTTAGATGAAAAACTTCGCTCCTCTATGCGTCTGAGAACCGAATCATTTGGATTGTATATGG
The DNA here is from genome assembly GCA_945890905.1 of Bacteriovorax stolpii. Taxonomy (GTDB): domain Bacteria; phylum Bdellovibrionota; class Bacteriovoracia; order Bacteriovoracales; family Bacteriovoracaceae; genus Peredibacter. Next base: position 17,483 of record CAMDDI010000037.1, on the reverse strand, counting down.
TACCAAGTTTAATATTTTTAACTTCTGTAGAAATGGCAAGACCAAATACTGCCATTTGCATCATTGGAATAACCATAAGAATTATGCGCATACGAGGATCACGTAAAACTTGAACAAACTCTTTTTTTAAAAAGCCCAAGACGGTCACAAAGTTTAAAAGTTTCATGGCTCAAGATCCTTTTTAAACTTCTTCGTTGCAGTGATTATCAGTATGGAACTTAAAATGAATAATCCTATAAAAGGTAATTTAAGATCACTCAAATCAGCACCTTTCAAAAAAATCCCCCTACTGATGATCATGAACCATTTTGAAGGTAGAATTGATGTAAAATTCTGGAAGAACTTAGGCATACTTTCCAAGGGAAAGATGAAACCAGACAATAATAGGGAAGGAAGTAGACCCGTTACCATTGCAATTTGCATAGAAAGCTGTTGCGTGCGAATTAATACAGAAATTAGCATCCCTTGAGCAAGGCAGGCGATAAGAAAGATCAGACTTCCAACACCGAAAAGTATAATATTTCCCGCGAATGGAATACCAAAACCGAGAATTGCAACTAACACAACAAGAAGAACCGCTGCTAGGCCAATAACTGTGTATGGTATTAGTTTTCCAATGATGATTTCAAGAGGCTGAACAGGTGTTGAAAGAAGAAGCTCCATTGAACCATTCTCCCATTCTCTTGCAACGGTAAGTGCTGTCAGTAAAATAGAAAGTATAGCGATAACAACAACTGCAAGACCTGGAACAATAAACCAAGGGCTACTCAGTTCTGGATTAAAAAGATAGCGCGTCTTAAGCTCAATTGGCTCTTTAACTAAAGTTCCAGTGAGTTTGAAATTGGCTGCCTTTTGGATTCCTCCAAGGTAACCAAGTATTACTCCGGCCGTTGAATTGTCCGCACCATCCAACAGGAATTGTGCCTTAGTATTTCCACTCGCAAGAAGATTATGTTCAAATTCTGGCTCAATAATCAAGCTTGCTTTCGACCGCTCAGAGTCGAGGTCACTAATGGCATCTATAATTGAGCCCCGAGAAGGGTTAATATTAAAATATTGTGAACTAGAAAAAACCTCAACCAGCTTCCTAGATGAAAAAGTTCGGTCTGAATCGTGAACAGTTAATCCGATATCTTTGACATTAAATTCTATCGCCAGTCCAAATATTAAAACTAAAAGAACTGGGAGGATGGTCGCCATTGTTAAAGTAAATGGATCTCTCATGATGTGGAACTGTTCTTTCTTTGCTATGGAAAGTGCCCTTTTAAAATTAAATTTTAAATTCACCTTGTAACTCCTTCTACCAGCCGAATAAAAACATCTTCTAAAGAAGGGGGAATTTGCCTGATGACAAAAAAGGGTGCGATCTCAATACTTAGTCGGTTCCATTCTTGAGAGTCTTTCATAATGAGATGATATTTCATGCCATAGCTATCAATAGAATCGACAGCTTTGTTGTTTCGTAATTGCTCAATCAGCTCAGATGGTATTGTACCCTTTGGATTAAGCTCAATTATTGGATCAGGAAAAGTTGTCTTTTTTAGATTTTCTGGTCCATCCAGTGCGATTATTTCCCCTGTGCGCATGAGGGCGATTCGTCCGCATTGCTCCGCCTCATCCATATAGTGAGTTGTTACAAAGATAGTTTTTCCATCTTTTGCGAGTTGTTTAATCAGCGCCCAGAATCTTGCCCTTGCAACAGGTGTAACACCTGCTGTTGGTTCATCAAGAAATATGATCTCAGGGTCATGGAGAATAGAGGCAGCAAGTGAAACTTGTTGTTTGATTCCACCAGGTAGATCCCGCACTAAAGTGTTCATAGGTTTTGAAAAGCCAATAAAGTCTAGTAGCTCTTTGGTTCTTCTCTTTAGAGTGTCTGATGGGATCTTTCTAAGACTTGCTGTAAAGGCAAAATTTTCTTGGATGGATAGATCATTATAAAGAGTAAATTTTTGCGACATATAGCCAACTTTTGCTTTAATCGCTTCAATTCCCTGATCATAAGTCACATCTGATACCTTCACTTTTCCTGATGTTGGTAAGAGTAGGCCGCAAAGTACGCGAATGGTTGTTGTTTTTCCAGCTCCATTGGCCCCTAAAAATCCAAAGATTTCACCTTTTTCAACTGAAAATGAAATATTTTTAACAGCAATAAAATCACCAAATTTAACAGTTAAGTTTGAGACATCGACTGCATTTACGGGGATATTAGTCACAATACTCCCTCAGCGGCCCTCTTTATAAAGAGAGCATCATAACTTTCGACGTTCTCTCTTTCCAGGACTCCGCGAGGTGTGCCTTCTGCAATGAGGCTTCCGGTTGAAAGAATATGGACTCGGTCGCATCGTTCAGCTTCATCCATATAGGCCGTCGCAAAAATGATAAGAATATTTTCTTTTGAAAGGCGATGGAGAAGATCCCAGAATTCGCGACGACTGATAGGATCAACTCCGTTGGTCGGCTCGTCTAATAATATTGCTGCTGGCGATTGAAGGAGGGCACACATAAGACCAAGTTTCTTATACATCCCTCCGGAAAGTTTACCTGCTGGTCGATCAATAAATTTATCAAGACGAGTAATATGTAAAAGTTCTTCCCTTCTCTTTAGATAAACATCCTTAGGGATTTGATAAAGATCACGAAAGAAATCCAGATGTTCTGAAATGGATAAATCAGCATATAAACTTTGTTGCTGCGGCATATAAGCAATTGAGGATCGGATACTATTATAATCGATGTCCGCGCCATGATTCGTGAACTGAACTGTGCCTTCATCTGGAGTGAGTAAGTTTAGGAGTGTCCTAAGGAGTGTCGTCTTTCCGGCGCCCTCTGGCCCGATTAACCCATGGAGTAGTCCTTCTTCAAAATGAGTCGAAACTCCATCTAATGCTTGGTTTAGGCCAAGCTTTTTTTTGATATTATTAATCTTAATTCCAATGCTCATTTGTTGCATTTTTATTCCAGTTTTACTTCAAGTGACATTCCAGGCTTTAAAAGCTCATCGGGATTAGGAAAAGTAACTTTGACACCAAAGACGAGTCTTGTTCTCTCTTCGCGAGTTTGAACATTTTTAGGAGTGAATTCAGCCGCGTCACTAATATAGGAAATATGCCCTTCAAATGGGCGCATCTTTAGCTCTGGAAGAAATCCAATGACTTTCATTCCAATAGAGATTTTTGCCAAAAGTGGTTGTGGGACATAAATATATGTCCAAACTTCAGAAAGGTTAATGAGTGTTAGTAGCTTGGTTCCAGGAGTGACGTATTCTCCTTCTTCTCGGTACGTAGTTAAAATACTCGTATCGCTCGGAGCAACTATCGAGCACCAGTCCAATTTGAGCGAAGAATCGTCTCTTTTTCCTCTGATGTGGTCAAAGTTTTCCTGAGAAAGTGACCCAATTTTAAAAAGTCGATCGGCACGATTAAAGTCAGTCTTTGCAATTTCGAAGTTCAGCTTTAAGTCTTCACAGGCCATCTGAACAAGGAGGTCACCCTTTTTTACTTTATGTCCTTCTTGACCGGGAAATGACGAAATCACTGATGAAATACGAGATGAGATATCAATCTTTGTAGCCTCAATTGTGCCAGTATAAAGGAAATCTGTTTTTCGAATGAAAAAGACATAGATCAAAACACCAATGATGATGATAGGAATGGGGATAAGAAGTTTCTTATTAAAAGATTTTTTAGTATTCATTATTTTAGCCCCTCGGAAATACTTGCAAGATATGCCAGTTGAATTAACATTTGAACATCATTCGTTGTCGATTGGACCCTTGTCTCTAGCGCATGGAGATTGGCGGTTTGAACTTCAAGGAAGCTAGTTTTTCCGGCACGGTAAGAACTGTAAACTAGCTTGGCATGCTCAAGACTTTCACTTACCGAGTTTTTATAAATTCCACTTTTGTCACGGAGCCCATTCAACTGATCTTTCGCCTTATTCCAGTCTCGTATTATGTCTACTCGTGCTTGGTTTTGACGATTTTCAAAAGACCTTGCAAGATTTTCTTTTTCTGCAGATTCATTGGAAGATTTTCCTCCCTCGTAGAGTGGCATTCTAAGTGCTACTCCTATTGTATTCTGATGAATCTGCTCGAGAACAGGCCCATTGGGATAGTCTAGGGATGATTTAAGAAATAAAGAGAGTTTAGGAAGCTGGTTGGCCTTAAAGCTTTCAGCCATGAGCCGATTAGATTCCATATTGGCAGTATGCATTTTGATCAATGGATGTTGGCTTAAATGAGCTTCGTCTAATTGACTGTCCCCATATTTGTCAGAGAGTTCTTTGAGTGATGATATAATTGAGTCGACTTCTACGGAGGTAGAACTTTCATTTAAGTTATTTTTGCCTATCAGGGCGTACAAATCTCTAATGTCCGATGATAGGTCAGATTGAATCTGACGAAACTGAAGCTTAAAGTTTAACACTTCTTTGTGGGATGAAAGTAAATCAATACGATTCGCCGAACCTGCTTTTATACGATTTTGTATGTCCCTATATTGTGATTCCGCAAGTTTCAAAGAGTCACCCACTAGTCGCTTCTGCTCTGTGCGTAGTTGAATCTTAAAATAGGCTAATCTGGCTGATAATAAAATTTGTCTATTACCTAATTTCTTCTCATGCTTCTTGGATGCCCCTTGTGACTCAATCCCTTTTACCGTCTTTCGAACCGAACCAAAGTCCCACACCGTCCAAGTTAAGATGGGGCCGACAGAATAGTTTTGATTATCACCAAATGCTGCCTTTGCCCCTCCAGGAAAATTTAATTCTGGAACTTCACTTAAGTACTTATAAGTGGCATCGAATGAAATCTTTGGGAAACTAAGAGAGCGTTGAGCTGTCATCTTATTTCCAATCGCGTCTCCCTCAGCTTCAAGGGCCTTTGCAGTATAAGAACTTTTCAGCGCCCACACTTCTGTGTCTTTAAGAGAGATGTTTTCGGTTTGTCCTTTTGCAGCAGCGATACTCATAACAATGAAGAGTATAGAATAAGGACTCAAATATTTTTTCATTTCAAATCCCTGCTTAACATTGACAATGTAAAGGTGTCAGTGCCTTTGTGCGTAGAACTGTTGCGGCGATGAGTATCCATAGAGATGATCGAAGTGTCATTGCTGCAACTGTCCTGATTTCATAAGCACCTCCATTTAATATATGGAGACCAAAAAGGATAAAGACGATGGAAGTAGAAATCGCAATCACTAATACCAAGCGTCGCGAGCAAGTCTTGAGTTTATATAAAGCAATGCCAGCAACGATATACGCAAAACCTGCAATAAAATTAAACCAGAGAACAAAGGGAACGTAGTTGCCAGCACTCTTTTCGCCGGCCTCAGTAAATAAAACGGTTCCACCTTCTTTGATCGTCGCCATCCCGAATAAAATGGCCACTACTGAAAAGATGCTAATCCAAAGTGGTCGTTTAGGTTTATTTATTATTAATTCAGTCATAATGAAGTCCTTTAAAAGTTTTGATTAAAATATTTTTAATATTTTTCAAAAGCATGCGTTAGATGTTTGATTGAATCTTTTGTCTTGTTTGATTCTTTAAGTGATTCAGAAAGAGAGAATAAATCTTCAAGGATAACATGAAATGTCGAATCGGCTTTGGGCTCCATCTTACAATTGGTCGCAATTGATTGAGCCGAAGTTGAAATGACATCGCTAAGTTTAGAGTAGTCATCTTTTTTTATCTTGTTCGTTTTAATTAGTTCTTTTGTCTTTTCTAGTTTTTCATAAATCGCCAGCATATTTTTTCTCATAATGGGGTCGACTTCCCACTTCTTTCCATCATTGAGTGACATTGACTGTGAAACATCTTCATGATGATGCTTTTTGTGCTCACTTGCGGATGAACTTCCTAAGATGAAAGAGAAAAGGACAATTACGGTGATAACCTTCATATTAAGCTCCATGTTTTATTTATTTCCAAGGAATAAAGTAATAATGTTTTGAACCATTAGCTCTTTAGTCTCTTTATCTTTTAATGTTTTATGTGCAAGTAATCTCCCTCTTATGTGCTCAGTCCTAATAAAGTGATGAATAACTCCCATTAGCGACTGGGTTATAAAAAGTGGATTTAAGTTTGAATCAAGATATTTATTGTCCTGGCATTCTTTAAAAAACGCCGCAAACGTTTGAGTCATAGCGAGCATCGTTTTTTTTAATATTTCATCAGCATGAGGGTTGGTCGATTCAACTTCTAACAAAATGAGTTTAGTTAGAAATGGATTTTCATTATGGATGCGAAAGACGTCTTCAATTGCATAACCGAGGCGAAGGCGCATATCCTCTGAGCTTGCTGGTTTAGTACTTAGAAATCTTTGGGCTGATAGAAGTCGGCATTCACCATGTTTAGAAATACAAGCTTTATAGAGATCTTCTTTATCTCCAAAATGCTGACGAATACTAGAAAAATGAACATCTGCTAAAGTTGCAATCTCTCTGATGGAAACACCATCAAATCCACGTTGAGAGAATAATTCGATAGCAGACGTTACAATTTGTTCTTTTGTGCTCATTTCTGAATTATATATACAAATGTCTTAAAATAATATACAATTGTATGTAGCGATGAGGTTTTTTTAACATCTTGTAAAATCAGTAGGTTGGACCAACCTGAGCCTACGTAGGGAGAAGTTATGATTTTAAAATTACGCACACCATTTTTGATCATGCTATTTATGATTTTTTTGGCTACTGGGTGCCAAAGCGAAGGCGGGGGAGGTAAAGAAGGCGGAAAAGGAAATAACCAAAAAGCTTTTCTTGCAACAATCACGACAGAATTAAGCAATCAGGAAAAAGATGATCTTCTTTTCATGTGGGAAGAGGAGAAACTCGCACGAGATGTTTATTTAGCACTAGGAAGTCGATATGGTTCAAAAGTGTTTAACAATATCTCTAGTTCTGAACAGGCGCATATGGATTCAATTAAACATTTATTAGCACAGGTGAACTTAGATATTCCTGTTGATGAAACGCAAACAGGGAATTTTCAAAACAGTGGCATCTCACAGCTTTATTTCGATCTTATTCAGCGTGGAAGCCTGTCTCTTAATGAGGCATTTCAAGTTGGTTTAGAGATTGAAAATCTTGATATTGAAGATTTAACAACAAGAATTAATATGGCAAACGATCCTGGAGTAAAGGAAGTATTCAACAAACTCCTATCAGCTAGTTATAAACATAAGAGTGCGTTTGAGAGGAACTTATAACCACATTTAATTTCACAGTATTAAATCGTCTAGCCTTGATAGTTTTTCTCATGCTTTCTCTTATGATGTCGCAGGTTATAGCAGATGATAAAGAAGCACTTGCAGATGCCGTTTATGGTGCGAAGCTCAATGAGAAGTTTTCACTTCATGAGCCTACTTATTTTGTCTTTGGCGATGACGACCTTAAGCTTCAGTTCAGTATGCGCTACAGGCTTTCTAAGAGCTATAATTTTTATTTTGCTTTTACCCAGCTAATGTTTTGGTCCATTTATGAAGATTCAAAACCGTTTAGAGAAGTTAATTACCGGCCAGAGGTTTTTTATCGATTTATAAATAAAGAGAACAAAGTTTTACGCTCAATCGATGTGGGGTATTTTCATCATTCTAATGGCAAAGATAGCGATGCCACTCGTTCTCTAGATCAAGTATTTTTACGAACATCACTCATTACCAATTATCGTAATCAATTATTGGGATCGACAGTGAAATTGCAAAAAATATTTAATGAAGATTCAACCAATAAAGACATCACAAATCATTTAGGTATTTGGGAACTTACTGCCTTCTATTCTGGACTTGTTTCCATTGATGGAAAAAATGTTGGAATTCGTCTACGGACATTTGCGGGTTCTAAAGTATATGACCTAGATAAAGGTGGGTATGAAGTTGGACTGGTCTATAATCTAGAATCTTCCGATTTGAACCCCATGCTTTATTTTCAGCGTTATGAAGGATATGGAGAGACTCTTTTGGATTACAACAAGCGTAGAACTGAATACCGACTAGGGTTTATGTTGGCTTATTGATGACATAAACCCTAGTCACTTTCACTATTTTATGAGGTACAGATGTGAGTCTTCTTTTCCTACTACTTCATGTTCTGTATTGGCGGGGATCTCAAAAAAATCACCGGCCTTGAGTAAATGTGTTTTACCCGACATATTAAAATCGACAGAACCCATTTGTACTATAAGAATGGCAGGAGTCGGGGTCAAATGCTTCTCGAGAACTTGACCTTTTTTGAAACCAAGTCCAATTAATTTGAATGATGGATTACTAAGAACTTTTACTGTCTTAGTTTCCGGATTCAATTGTATTTCTTCCATGAGATTATGCTTCATTAATTTCTCCTTTGAATGAGCTGTAGATGTAAATTGTAAGATAACCAAAAGCGTGAGGATAATTTTCAATTTTGTATTCCTTTATAAAGGCTGGGTGTTTTTTTATATTGGTCTCAAGATACTCTTGTTGGCATCTTATTCTGAGATCTTTAAAGCGACAATGGGTTCAAAGAATAACGATAAATATCTTTGATGGATTGGTGCGCCATACTGGTCCACGGCGGTATGAGCATAATCAGAGATACTTTTAATAACATTGAACTTTAATTCTCGTTTGAAGCAGATAAGATATTATTTGTTGGTTAGTCGGCTATTTAAACAGGTTTCTTCTTTTAGTTTTGAAGGATCGTCTGTCTTGGTAACAACCTCTTAGGAGGTTTAAAATGGAGTCAAAACATGAATTCAAATTTTTGGGATGAGGTTTATGCAAAAAAAACAGAAAATGAGATGAGTTGGTACCAGGAAAATCCTGAAAAATCTCTTGAACTGATTCGGGAATTCAATTTGAACCTCAACGATAAAATCATAGATATTGGCGGTGGTGACTCAAAACTCGTTGATCACTTGTTACATATGGGATTTAAAGATATTACAGTCCTTGATATTTCAGCTCTGGCATTAGAAAAAGCGAAAAAACGCCTTAAGGACAAAATAAATTTTATCCAATTCGTTGCAAGCGATGTTACTGCGTTTAAACCTGTTGAAAAATATAATCTCTGGCATGATAGAGCGACATTTCATTTCTTGACCAAACTTGAAGATGTTGAAAAATATCTTCAGATTGCAAACGAATCCCTTGCAGATAACGGATTTTTAATTATCAGTACCTTTTCAAAAACTGGGCCGGAAAAGTGTAGTGGACTTTCGATTTGTCAGTATTCTGAAAGTGAGCTCAAAACTCTTTTTGGTAAATATTTCACAAATACTCGTTGTTTTGAGGATGCACATCACACACCTTGGAACACAACTCAGAACTTTGTATACTGCGGTTTTAAGAAACGGTTTTAGTTTCCGAAGTCTAATGTCTGTTTTAATTTCTCTCTTTATCAAAAGTAAGAAAATGACTAGGAGACTTGCCTACAACATCCTTTATCCATGCAGGCTTTTCCATATGTTCCTTGGAGTAACCTGTTGCCAAGAACAGATCATCGAAGCCAAGGTTTTTGATTCTTTCTGATTCTATTTCACCCTTGATATTTTCTGAGAGATTAGAATCAATAAATATCGTGGTCGCTTTATCGTGTTGGTTAAAATTATCAATAAAACTTTGAACCGTGTAATAAGTTGAAACCTCAATGTCAGATTTAAGTCCTGCACGCTTCCAAGACATATGTACTAGTTCATCATCATCTATAATGACAATTTTCTTGGTCAACCCATGTTTCATGGGAACGATAAGAGCCATATTTTTAGGTAAAAGTTTGAGGTTAAGCTCTGAGCATCTACTATTGATCTCGTATTCGTCGGCCCTTGCCGTGACGAGAAAGGAACTTTTAACAGCATTTAATTTCGTAATACAGTCAATACCATTAATTTTTTCACCTAGAAGCTCATAATCCGAAAGTAATAAATAATTTTGTGGCAAATGAGAATACTTTTCAAGTAGTGCTTGTGCGGTATAAAAATGTTCAAATTCAATTTTATATGTGCTGAGACGCTTATCCCAAAGTCTATGGATACTTTCGTCGTCATCCAGCACAAGAACCTTAATAATTCCGTTTAAATTGATTTCTGTTGCGAAATTTGATGGCGGAGAAGCTTTTGGCAGGGTTAAACGGACCATTGCTCCGTTATTATTGTTAAGTACGATTTTACCACCTAAGGCCTCAACTTCTTTTTTTGCGTTGTAAAGGCCTAGCCCATTACCGTTCGATTTGGTTGTGAAACCATTTCCAAAAAGCTGGTCTTTGAATTGTTCGTCAAACCCTGGTCCTGTGTCCGAAATTTCTATTTGGATTTCATTTCCTATGCCATCGGCTTTGATAGTCACTACACCTGAATAAGCCATAGCCTCTGCTGCATTTGAGATCAGGTTACATACGACTCGTTTGAATTGAGTTGAACTCATCGAAGTGAAGAGTTGATAATTCTTAACTCCATTTTCAAAGTTTAAGAATAGATCAGGAAAGGAGCGGTATTGTAGTTTCTTTTCTTGAACGACCCAATCGATATTTGAATTAATATGAGCCGATAGCGTTGAAGCTCCCCTTTCTTCTTTTCTCATTTTTAAAAGGTTGTGTGCAATTCCTTCAATCCTACTTATAGCCATTAAAATGAGCGATCTTTCTGATTCAGGTATGAGTGATAGGGATTCTTTGGTTGATTTTAAGGCCTCAAGGGGAGACCTAATGTCGTGGGCTAGTTGAAGTGACTGTCTGCCAAGTTTAACGTCTGATTCTAGGTTTATTTCTTTTTTGAAGAATGATTCCCATGACTTTTTTAACCTTATGGTCTGATTCAAAATCAAGAGTGTGATGAAAGATCCAAGTCCTATTTGCAGCATTGGAAAAGTGAAAATGATTCTTAGATCATTCAAATTATCATTCAGATTGGTAAAGAATAGAATAATAAGGCCCAGTTTAAGTGGAATGTTTTTTGCTCGCTTCTGGAAAACGCAATAAATTGAAGTCAAAGTGAAGATTGGGGCAACATGAAACCAAAGTTTACCAACAGCAGCAGTTTCAAGAAGATCATTCTGGATTGACACCAACAAAATCAGTATAAAAGCAAACAGAGAAGCCAAAGCACTGAGTCGCTTTTGATTCTTATTCTTGGTTCCAATAGAGTAAACGGATATAAGCCAGATTACGATAACACTCGACATGAGGGTTATTTTATATACGGGAAGCATTTCAAAAAAGTGATAGCAGATTCTGCTTCGGCAAAGCCCAAGAATAAAACTTGAAACGCCAATAAGGGATATAAGAATCTGATCTCCCCATAATTCTTTAGGGGCCAGAGTGGGAAAGGAGATTGCGGCAAGAATTAAACAAAGAAGTGGAATAACAATTTTTGAGAAATTCTCAGTAAGTTCAGCGACATACTTTTTATGATGGAGATCAGAGTTATTGCCAATTAAAACATTTCTTACGTCTAAGCCTTTATTCACGAGGAATTTGACGTAGACGATCACTTTTAGTTCATTGACATCATTATTTCTGAGGACTGTTTCAGGAATAAAATATTGCCTCTCAATGTCCATTCTATAGGAGTAGTGGGGCGGAAAGTTGCCAGTTTGGCCGATGAGAACATTGTTCACGTAAACTTTATCAACATCACCAATCTTTCCGAGGTAGATTCCGGTGTTCTCTGTATCTGAATTGGCCCTGAATGAAGTCTTATATTCGATATACCCCTGATACTCGCGCTTAACCGTAGGTGCAGATGGAGTTATAGATTGCCACTGAGATGATTCCGCTTCACCAAGGGATTGAAATAGTCTGTAGGACCAATCCATCGAATAAGCAGGATTAAATATTAATAATATGAGTATTGATAAAAGGAGCTTCATTCAGTATTTCTCCAGCCATATAAACTCATGAACTGGATGAACGATTCCAGATTCTTCGGTAAATACTTTCGCCAGGACAGACTTCAGTGCTTCGGTACTTTTTTCTGGGAAAGCATTCATGTCCGTATTGTAAATAAATGAAAAGAACTGAGTTCCTTCTTCAGTGATACCGCTGTCAGCACCCCAAAGACCTTTCAAGTCCACATCCGTTTTTATCATGCTGCGAGCTATAGATAGCCCCTGACTTTTATTGGCCTCTTCAAGAGGGGCCAATAAGATGTCACTGTCCCCATGCTTTGAAACTTGCCTTAGCTCAGGATGCTCTCTTAGTGGGTGATTCCGGGAGCCCATCATAATCGCCATTGCACCATTCTTTGAGAGCCTCTGGGTGATCATTGGAATAATATTTGGGGCAATGTGATAAAAGACATAGCTGGCAATGATTAAATCAAATTCCTGGCCGTCAGTAGCCGCAACATATTCATCGGCTTTTTGGTTAATCGCGGTGACACTGTTAACCAAGTCTCTGACTTTGGTTGCCGCATTTTTTAAAGCGTCTTCTGCTGGTTCAAGGAGGTAGAGATCAATTTCAAGAGATTCGGATACTTCTTTTAGTGCTTTTACGTAAAGCCTAGTCATCTCTCCATCACCACAGCCGATGTCCAAAACTTTTATGCGTTTGCTGTTTTTGAGTTCTAGTGGGAACGATTCAATAAAGTAGGAAAGTACTTTTTCTCGAAAATCAGTTCGTTTTAAAAATACCTCATACCCATTTGAGTATGATTTGCTGTCGCTGGATTTTGTGTGATATGTCGTTTTACTCATTTGGGGCCTTGTTTATTCGAGATAATTTATCCAAGGTTTCATTGATGCTCTTCTCACGCTCAAGGTTCTTGTCGAGCATGAGCTTTAATTCAGTATCTTGAACTTCATTCTCTTCTTTTAAGAATTTTAAAAGATTAAATAAATTATGTAAGTCGCGTCTGAGATCATGTTGGAGGTTAAGGATCTGTTCCATTAGTGGGCACCCATGTATAAATTCTTCGATTTATTTTGCTTTAAGAAATTAGAAAGATTGGAATGGGACATTTGCATGGCCTTGCAAGCTTGTCTCATACTTCCGTCATTTCTTTTGATCATCGCCTCGGCTATCTCTTTTTTTAGAAAAATGAGAAATTCTGTTAGTCCATGTTCTTCGACGAAATCAAAGTAAGCTTCAGGAATAAAACTATTTGATTGCGTGAGATTTAATTTGATATGGTTTGGAAGTACATCGGGGGTAATTAGTCTTTGACCATTTACGATCCAGTTTTCTACCAAATCTTGTATTTCTCGTGTATTTCGTGGCCATGAATAGTTTTGTAGTAGTTCCTTAGTCTCACCCGTGATTAGAACCTGCACAAGGTGTTTCGCTATGAAATGTTCAAATAACAGACCAATGTCTTCTTTTCGTTCTCTTAGGGGAAGTAGGTTAACCTGGAAGGTTGATATTCTCGCAAAGAGATCACTACGAAAGCGGCCTGCACTGATGAGTTCTTGAATATTCTCACAGGTTGCCGAAATGATCCTGAAATTGGATTTGACTGATTTATTTGAGCCAACTGGGTAAAATTCTTTCTCTTCAATTGCCTTCAATAGTGTTTTTTGAGATCTGATAGAAAGGGCATGGATTTCATCTAGAAATATAATTCCATTATCAGCTTTTTCTAATAGGCCCATCTTATTTTCATTAGCACCTGTGAATGCACCTTTTTTATGTCCAAACAATTCACTGGCGATTAATTCATCACTAAACTGAGAACAATTTAATTCTAGAAATTCACACGGGCCAGATATCTTTTTGATAAGATGGCCGATAACTCTTTTTCCTGTACCTGTTTCACCACTAATGAAAATCGGACGATCCGATATTGTGAGGTTCTTAAGTTTGTAGAGTTCATCCGTCTGTTTCTGTGATTTTGTTATGAACGACTCATTTATGATCTTCTCAAAATCGGAATGCTTTCTATTATTAAAAAAACGGTTTAGAACTTGTGTAAGTTTTTCTTTGTCAAAAGGTTTAAGTAAGTAATCTTTTGCGCCGTTAAGAAATGCATCTTTTAATACTTCCTGTCTTGTTTCTCCAGATACGACAATTGAATAAATATTTTTTGCCTCAGCGTATTTGATTAACTTCAATCCATCTAGTTGTCCGTGGATGTTGAGATCAAAAAATGCGATATCAATTTTATGATTCGCAATTATAGCCTCGGCCTCACTTGTTGATGTGGCCGTTTTGATAGACCCGTAATCAGCCAAAATACGTTTGTTGGTTTGAAGAGTGAGAGAGTCGTCTTCAACTAAGAGGATAGAGATTTCGGTATTTTTCATAACACCGGAATAGTTCAATGCTATCTGTTTATGCAAGCATTAAATCAATATTTGATAACAGTGTTATCCAATTCATACCAGAGCCAGTAATTTGCTGCAGTGCGTTTTTTAGGCAAGTGCCCGTAAGTCTGTGGGTCATGTAGTTGCTACTGGTGACGTTGATTTCTCCCATTCATTGCAAATTGGATAACGGCCTTGTTATCCGATGTGTACCACTCGATGTGTGTGACCACATCTAAACCTTTCTAAATTCAAGAAAAGCTTCAAAGGAATTTTTGGCACACCGTTTGACTAAGAGAAGGTCAAGAGAGGTGAGCATGAATGATTATTTTGAGGTTTTAAATATCCAGATACCAAACGAACTGAAGTTACTTTACGAATCGATCTCAGAAGAGTTCGAGAAGCGCGTCTATGATGCAATCAAATTCGGAGAAGAGCATGAAGAAAATTAAATCACTTTTAAAAAAGATTAGATGCCGAATGAAGGCCAACACATCAATTAGCGAATGTTATCGCCACTACTACGATCAGAAATTTTATTAAGGGAGCGAGAATGAGTAAGTCACTTAGAAACGTGAAAATGGAAGTCATGGATCTTTTTGGTGCAATCAGTGTTGAGGAGCTTGTCAGAAATGTAAAGCTCCAGAATCTCATGCAAGAGATTTCAAACTCATTAGATGATGACTCAATTGGAATGAAAGTTAGAAACGAAAGGAGGATTTCATGGAAGGGACCAAGGTAGAGGAGTTGAGATTCAAGGTTGATATTCTTGAGCAGCTATTATCCAAAGATGAGTTACAGCGATCTTCAGTAAATAAAAGGCTTCTTCGAATAAGAAGGCGTTTAAATCAATTAATACATTTCAACGACGAGGGTGAGTAATGAAATATTTTATGTTTTCATTTTTTATTTTTATGATGTCTTGTTCTTTCAAGTCGCCAGATAAAGATAAGAAAAGCAATGAAGCTCAGAACTACGAGGAAATTAAGCCAGAAGATTTATCCAAAATGGATACTGATGGTGATCGTATTAATGATCTTGAAGAAAAAGAGAAGGGACTCAATCCATTTGTTGCGGATATTCCTGAATTACGAACCAGATTCTTGCAAAATTACTCTATCAAAGTGAACTGGCATGTAAGAACTCCGGATGGTGTAGATCACACTGATTCTGCTTGGGACTTTACCATTGATACTCGTGTAGGCCGCAATGATCCAGATTTTCAGTATCGGGTGGGGGAAATCCTTGTAAGGAACAAGGCCTTTGAAGAAGCTTCTCGAATTGGTCGTTTTTCAACCCATAGCTGGGGAGAGATTCAAGAATCTGATCTCACTCGGGTGATTTATCCTGAAGTTGATACACGTTTTGCTGGGAATAATAATCTTAAGACTGGCCAATATTTTGATAACCCTGGTGTGGCCATTGATAAGATTACTGTCGAGCTAGAGAACACGGTTAAACTTCTACCTTCATCTTTGTATAGCTCAGTCAAAAACCTCGAATTAAATTTCTACTATTTTGATTCCAAAACTGAATCTTATGAACTGCTGAGTACGAAACTAGTGGAGCGGCACTTTAATCGTGATGTTAATGAAACTTTCTTGGTCACTCTTGAGAATGTTCCTGTGGATTTGATTTCTCAGAACTATCTCAAAAGAGGTGAGTTTATTATTTCGGAAGTGAAAGATTTTGAAATCCCTGAGCTGGGCATCAAATACTCTGAGCTGATGAATACGGTTAAAAGCAAGACGATTCAGATGGTGATGAATACACCCCTTGAAACAGTAAGTTCTTTTGTTGCTCCATTCAAAAACAAAAATAGATTTTCTGACTTGATGGGAAGTAAATTTCCCAATCAATTCAAGATTGAAGATGACAAACTTACGAAGGTCACCCAGTTTGAAAATAATCTGACTGACTACACCCACTTGAAGGAAGTCAAAGGGGAAGATAAAAAGGGTAAGTGGTTCGTTTTTACTGATCGTCTGACTCGTACTTATCTTGATCATGAGTATCGTCCAGGGGAGTCCATCATTCTTTCCTATGTCACGGGGAAAGAACTTTCTGCGCAAACTTCAGAAAAAGTGAATAGTCTCCGGTTTAGTGCTTCAGGAAACGACGAATTTGAAATTTACCCTTTAGGAAATGTGTCTCCGAATTCTGTGGTTGATTTTCAGTTATCAACAGGAAAGCGAACCGGGGAAGGGGTGGACAAAAAAGAAGATCGTCCTGTTAGTGGTGGAGACTGTGGCAGCAATTGCCATGTCTGGCAGTTCACCTGTCATTTTAAGTTTAATATCTTTAAAACTCGTAATGAAGGTTATGAGTTCAAGAAGGATCTATCCGACGAGCTGTCTCAGCTTTCTCTTATTATCAATGAAGAAGAATTCAATCTTAAAAAGCTTATAGAAGAAAAGAAAGTGGAAGTTTCTTGGCAGGATAAGAACGCTCATTTTCGGATTAATGACATTTCAAAGATCAAAGAAATTTTTGAGGCCGATGAGAACGTCATATCGCTCAAGATTGCGACACTGACGGAGACGACTCACGATGGCGTCTTTTTAGTGAGCTACTCAGGGCGAGAGTCCTATGGATGTTTCAATCTGGCGGCGGCCGCAGCTTATCATATGAAAATTCCAGTTTATGAGGGGTCAAAAGACTTCAATCAGTGGGCGCGCAACTACAATTGGAATGTTCTGAAGGTGGGCAAAGATCGAACCTATAAACAGCCATTCACGATGAATATCAGCAGCATTGTTAATAACTACTACAACTAAGGAGCTGGGATGAATTTAATTTTAAGTCTTTATTTTTGGAGTTTGTCTGATTTCTTGTGGGCAAGAAGCCTTAAGGCGACAGCGGATAAGTTATCTCAGGAAGCCAGCAGTGTCGGTATAGCCATTGCGATTTTTGGAATTATTGTGGCCGGTATCTATTTGGTGCTAGGCCGAAATGATGCTTCAACCAAAATGACCTCGGCCCTTCTTGGGACTTTAGTTGTCATGATTGCTCCCACTATTGTGGGATTTGTTAAAACACTTGCGTGAGGTTGGCATGAAACGATACCCAAAGTTTTTGAAAGTGTTGCCTGAGTTCTATGGTTTGAACTTTATGGATATTGGATTGGTGATGGTGGGGCTTTATGGAGGATTGATCCTGAAATTCCCACCATTAGTAACGATTGTACTTGTTGGTGTTCTTATAGGTGCCTCAAAGACTATCCGGAAATATGTGGATGTCGTGGGTTTTCTTTCACCAAGGAAGGTG
>CAMDDI010000036.1 GCA_945890905.1 Bacteriovorax stolpii | reverse complement strand
TCCACCCCAGTATTTTGGGAGCGAATCCATAAAGTTTAATTGCGGTGAAAACACTGTCATCATTAGTCTCAAAGTCGTAGAACAGATAAAAAGAATTCCAAACTTATGCCAATCATTAGGCAGTAGATGCATGAAGAGTGCCCCTATAGAACATCCGATGACCATGCCACTAATGTTGAAAAAACTAATATAGGTCATGACACTTGTCCGCTCTCTATCGCCAATTTTTTGATAAAAGAGCAGAACTGTACTCAGTTCAAAACCGGCCCAATAGCATCCTGAAAGAAATTCGATGCTCATAACCCAAACATAATTAGTCGAGATGGCCCAAAGAAGCGGGTTCAATGCAATTCCCAAAGTGGAAAACAGAAGAATTTGATTGGCCTGGGCTGCTTTGGCCTTCTTTTGAAGTACTCGATACCCCAAAACTCTTCCAAAATAGTAAATCGCCACCACAATCATGAACTCAAGGTAGTTAAAATTGAGAACACCCAACATATATGGGTTAAAAAATGAAGCTGAGGTGTGCACGGTAATATAAAAGAAGAACAGAAAGAGGATGAGTTTTCCTTGATCAGTACCTTTTAGGCTTTGCATGAACTCTCTGAAGCCTTGGTGGGTTTCAGAACCTTTTTGGACTTCGTACTCTTGGTGATTAAATTTGATTTCCCACCATGAAAGGAGTTTTAAAAGTAACCCCCCCATAAATAGTGCGAGAAACGCATAAAGTTCCAGCCCATTTTCTTTGGCCACATAAAGTATAACTCCTGCAGTTCCTAGTCCGAGAAAAACTGAAAATTGTCCATATTGATTCCGGAGAGAAAAAAATTTAAATCGAAAAGAATGAGGAACTGAATGGCCTATGAGCCTGTACCAAGGAGGATTAAGTGAAAGGAGGCATCCCCAGTAAAATCCTAAAACAGCGGTCATCGCCCAAGTAGTCGTCCAGTTTAAGTAGGCCATCATGGCAAGTGGAATAAAGGCCAAGGCTTGAAGTACGAGTAGATTAAGAAGTCTTTTTTTAAGGGATGTTTGTTTAAATGAATACCGTAAAGAGAAGAGCTGAAAGAGAACGCCCATAAATTGGGCAACAATAAGACTTAATCCTGCCGATATTTCCCCAATACCTAGTGCCAGCATAAAAGCAGCAAAGTAACTTTCGTTCAGTCCCACATTGAAATTGGTAAAAATACCATCTCTAAAGGATGCTGAAATATGCTGCCTGAGAGTTGTATTTTTGCTCATTATCGCCCCTCGTGGTATTCTAGACTAAGATCACAAATAGGAAATATCCACGTCATGAAACAAATCAACCAAATATTCTTTAAAGGCTTGATCGTCGTTTTGCCTATTACCATGACTTTTTATCTGCTCTTTTGGGCTTCTGTTAAAATTGAGGGGCTATTTGGATCAGGTTTAGAGTGGATGCTTGGTAAAGAGCTCTATATTCCTGGTCTTGGAATTATAGTTACAATTGTTTTTATCTTTCTTGTAGGACTACTTTTAAGTCACTGGATCACGGCCAGCTTATTTAAGTGGGTGACTGATTTATTGGAAAGAGTTCCTTTAATTAAAGCAATCTATAATCCTTTAAAAGATTTGATGTCTCTTATTCCAGGAAAAAGTAGTGGAAAAGTGAGGCCTCAGAGAGTTGTTTTAGTTCCCTTGGAAGCCCTTGGAGTTAGAACCCTGGGCCTTGTAACCAGAGAAGAATTAGATGAACTTCCGGATCACAAATTAATCTCGGTCTATATTCCTTTGAGTTATATGTTGGGCGGGATTACGGTTTTAATTGAAAGAGATAAAGTTGAGAAAGTTGATATTCCTGTAGATCAGGCCTTGAAGCTCTCACTCACGGCTTGGATTAAGGCAACTGATAAGGATAAGCAATGAACTGCCCTGTTTGCCAATCCTCTGTATCTGAAGAATTTGCTCAAGATAAGTTTCGTCCCTATTTCAAGTGTTCAGATTGCTCGTTGGTCTATATTCCTCGTGAATTTATTTTGAAATTTGATGCTGAAGCTGAAAGATATGAAGCTCATCAAAATGATGAGAGAGATGAGCAGTATAAAAAGTATCTCTCCCAAATTGTGGATGGCATAAAGGGAACATTGAAAAAAAATCACAGGGGTTTAGACTTTGGATGTGGAAAAACCACTCTTTTAAGTAAGCTCATTGGTGAGCATGGGCCAACTGTGGATAGTTATGATTTATTATTTCATCCGGATATTGATATTTGGTCGAATAAATATGATTTTATCGTGCTCTCAGAAGTTGTTGAACATTTAAGTGACCCGCGTCGAGATCTTTTAAAACTCGCCGGTCTGCTGAATCCTAAGGGCCAGATTTTTATTAAGACAAAACTTTATCCCAAAGATAAAATAATTTTTGATCAATGGTTTTATAAGCGTGATCCTACTCATGTTCAGTTTTTTGATCTTGAATCCCTCGGGCAAATTGCAAACATTCTTAAAATGAAAGGTCCTAAAGTTTTAGGGACTGATCTTTTTCAATTTAATTTTTAGCCAATCATCGAAGTAAAGTGCTGACTTAGATCTTTGATGATATCAGGGCGCAGTTCTATTTCGCGATACTTAATATTCGACATATCAAAGATACGTTTAGCGATTTGATTTTCTACTGTGCCATTGTACTTATCAGACAGAAAAACCACTTCTTTGACTTTTACCGTTGCAATCATTTTTGCACATTCGTGACAGGGAAAAAGTGTGACATAGCAGCGGGCACCCTCAAGTGAAGCTTTAGCGTGCAAAATGGCATTGGCCTCGGAATGAACCACATAGGCATATTTCTGCTGATCTAATGGAACTGATTTTATATTTCCCCAAGGAATTTGCGTCTCATCAATTCCTGCAATTTGACCGTTATAGCCCATGGTTAACTGATGGTTATTATCATCTACAAAAACGCACCCAACTTTAGTGTTGGGATCCTTACTTTTAAAAGATGCCATCATGGCCTGAAGCATGAAGTACTCATCCCAATTCAGGTGAGAAGCTACGGGGAGAAAATTTACTTTCATATCCATTTGACGCGACCTCGATGCCTATTTTGTGCTCAACATTTTAGATAACTCGAAGTATCTTTTAAGGGTCCAACACTGTCAATCAAGCCTTTGGGCCGGAGTACCTATGAAATACGAAATTCCTCGCGAAGCTTTTAAACAACGTCTTGAAGATCGTTTGAACTTCATTTTTATAGATCTACTTCCTGCTGATCGCACACCTGTTGCTTTTGAGAATGTAGTTCATATCAATTATAGCTCGAAATTCAAGACAGAATTCAATTCTCAGTTCCCTAATAAAAATCAAAATGTCTTGGTTTATAGTCTTCAAAAAGGTGACGATGCTCCAGCAAAAGCGGCGCAAGACCTGTCTGATGACGGTTATCAATTTGTGTATTTCTACAATGGATCAGCAGAGGATTTAGTCTTAGATAAAGGTTTAAATTAAGTAAAAAAAAGCCCCTCTAAAAGAGGGGCTTTTTTTTGAATTTAGTAGTGAGCAGGTCGACAGTGGGCGTTCGCCCAACCATTTACAAATTGTCCGAAATAGCCTGCTTGAACGTAAGCAAAACTATATCCGCCTTGAAAAAGAAACTGATTAAAAAAAGATGCTGTAGCGACTTGGCCAGTATACGTGCGACCAAATACTTGGCCTGAACAAATGATGGGATAGAAATAAGGGTTCATCACTTGAGCAGTGATAATTCCAGGGCGTACATTCACACTTACGTGTGCCGGAATCCACTGAGCAAAAGCTGAAGAAGCTGAGAATAAGCAGATGAAAGCCAATGCCTTAAGTTTCATGAAAACCTCCACTTGATTTAAACAGTAATAAACTCTTAGTAAAGTTTTTGGGGCATGTTGTCAACTATTGGCGCTGACAATCCCTCATCAACAAAGGTAAAACTTGAAAAATTGAAGACTTAACGTGAGGTTGTTGCATGCAAATTCCTGCCCATTTTCCCGCCGAACCGGTCGATATTTGGAAGTATTTTCACGCTATAAATCAGATCCCACGACCTTCAAGACAGGAAGAGAAGTTTCGCGAATATATTGTGGCGGAAGCGGCTATTCTCAAACTCAAAACTCATGTGGATGAAGTGGGAAACGTGATCGTCTATGTTCCAGGAACTGTTGGGTATGAAGATCACGAAACAGTGATTATCCAAAATCATATGGATATGGTTACCGACGCCACTCCCGATCGCAAAATTAATTTCTCTCTAGATCCTATTATTACCATAAGAGAAGGAGATTGGATTAAAGCCGATCGCACCACTCTTGGTGCGGATAATGGGATTGGTTGTGCTGCCGCCATGGCACTTATGAATGACGCCTCAATTGCTCATCCTCCTCTTGAACTTCTTTTTACTATAGACGAAGAGACTGGTCTCAAAGGTGCATGGGGAGTGGATGCGAAACTTTTAAAAGGTAAAAAGATGATTAATCTTGATACCGAAGAGTGGGGAAGTCTCTACATTGGCTGTGCTGGTGGGATTGATTACGAATTTAAAAAAGCTGCCAACATGGTGAGCTCTAAAATTGAAGGCAGTGTGGTGAAAATCACAGCAGGTGGTTTTCTTGGAGGACATTCCGGTGTCGATATTCATGAGCAAAGAGGAAATGCCATTAAGTTTTTGATGGATTGGATCAGCTCGCTTGACCCTGATTCTTATGAGATTATCGAATGGCGGGGAGGAAAGGCCCACAACATTATCCCTCGTGATGCCTTTGCGATATTAAAAATTAAAGATCAGTCAGCTGTTGAAAAAGCAGGGGCAGAGTTGGGTCTGCGCTGGAAATCTTTTATGCCAGAGAATGACCGACAATTTACTGCTTCAGTTGAGAAATCCCATATGGATGGCTCGGAAGTTGTTGCCCCTGATGAAGCCGCTAAATTGTTGAGCTTTCTTTTGGCGTTTCCTCATGGCGCCCATGCCTATGATCTTCCCAGTGAAAAAGAACTTGTGGCCTTAAGTAATAATCTGGCCATCACTCTACTTGTGAGAGGTCAATTTTATCTTCAGTCATCTCTTCGTTTTTTTGATCGCGGAGAGTGCATTGGCCTTGAAAACCAAGTTGTTTCTCTGGCCCGGGGCTTTGGGATTGAATTTAGTAAAAATGGTGAGTATCCAAGTTGGAAGCCAGTCCGGGAAAATAAACTTCTGGACCTTGTGGCCCTAAAATATCAAACTCTGTTTGAGAAAAAAGCAAAGATTACGGCCATTCATGCGGGCCTTGAATGCGGAATTTTACGTGATAAGATTGGGCCAATCGATGCTGTTTCTTTTGGTCCTACAATTATGGGAGCTCATTCACCTCAAGAGAGAGTTCTTGTTCCGACTGTAGCAACTTTTTGGCAGTTATTAAAAGAAGTACTTAAAGCACTTTAAAAAGGGTGGAATATGATCAGTTACGAAAGTTATAAAATTCTTCATTTAGTTTCAATTGTAATTCTTTTCACAGGTCTTGCGATTAGTTTTTATGGTGCTGCGGCCAAGCACATTAAAGTTCTAACAGGAATCGCCACTCTTTTGACACTTGTTGCAGGAATGGGACTTATGGCCCGATTAGGTATTGGCCATGGAACTGGTTGGCCCACATGGATTTATGTGAAGATGTCGATTTGGTTTATCGTCGGTATTGGTGGAGCGATTGTGAGCAAAAGATTTCCTAAATACGGGAAGCCAGCTTATTTTCTGTCTCTGGTTTTATTTGTTATCGCGAGTATCTCTGCGAACTACAAATTCTAGACGATAATATTTCTTTTCTTTGCGCAATCTAAGAATCAAAATATAGGGAATGATTCATTCTCTACTGCAGATTTTTATTTACGTTATCATTGCTGATGTAGTCTTAAGCTACCTCCCGGACCTTAAGAGTCAGCAGTGGGCGCAAACTTTGCATAAAATTGCTCAAGCTCCTCAAAGACCGATTCGTGATCTTTTTCCCGCTGATCTTCCCTTAGATCCAGCTCCCATGATTGTAATCATTGTCATCCAAATACTAATGCATTTTCTATGAGGCCTTATGGACGAAATTGAAATGATGGTGGCCGAGACATTTAGGCATTTGAATCAAAACTTTCAGATGGAAGTTGCACCCAAAGTGATCCTTCCTGAAAACCCTTCTGAAATTTTGCCTATTGGTCCAGGGATTATTTATCATCTTCAAAGATCACCATCCATTTTTGTCACGAGAACCCTTGTTTCTAAAAATATCTGCGAAGATTATCTATTGATCCAAGAGCGTCCTGAGGATTATCCAAGTCTGCGTCTCATTGATAGTGAGGCCGGGAATTTAAGTCATAAATTGCGCTTCTTTCCTGTGGAAAGCACCTCTCAAGCCGAAGTTATTCATGATCAGCTGAATAATCGCCGTTTTCCGATTCACGAGGAGACAATGTGCAACCTTTCCGACCCTGGCTTTAGCTGGTGGCTGACTAAGGGCAAGGACTCTTTTCAACTCTCATTTACTCTTTCTATCAGCATGGAAGGCACCTCCATCAAGCTTGGCCCTCTAGGGGATCAACAACTGGCCGTTCGCAGCTTCCAGTCTCTTGAGAGACTTATCCAAGAAGCGGGCATTGAATTTGAGATTCAAAATGAAATGACTCGCGTGCAATTTGGAAATGGGGAAGAATTTCTTCGTGAAGAGCTTCAAGATCTCTTTGAGTTTGGTCTCATTAGCAATGGATTGCGGGATATATTTAAAATTTTAGCGCGCCAGAATTCAGACCACACTCTTATTGAAACCAGTTGGTTTTACCTGCAAGAGATTGCAGCGATGAGAAGATTTTGGATTCAAGTTCAGTACGACCTCTCAACCTAGTTAAGAGTCTTTTTCAAACTATCTTCATGCTTGGCGGCCAGGTAACCTGTGACCATCAATTGAGCGAGCATGCCCAATTCTTCATCATCAGAAATCCCATAAAACGCTTCGATGTGTTGAACAAAAATTTCAACGTCATCATCTTTAAGATGCTTTTCTACTAATGCCATCATGTCGTCTGATTCCATTTTCTCCAATGAAGCGAAGAAAGATGTAAGAATTTGTTGCTTTTCGTTACTCATCTAAAGATCCTTTGGTGTCAGTATTGCACCACGATAAATTTGTTGTCATTAAATAAAGTCCATGAGAACAATGGATTATCCTTTGAGTTCTAGACAACTTTGCTTAGAATCAAAGAGCTTGTTCAAAATTTTAATGATTGTAAGGAAGGCGACTGCAGTATGAAAAGTTCTTTTATCTTATCTTTAGTTTTATGTGCCTCCTTCTGCTCTGTAGCTTTGGCCCAACAGCCTAAGAAAGCTGCGAAAGTAAAAAAATCTCCAACTAAACCAGTGACTGCAAAACCATTGGCCACTAAACCAGTGGAAAAAAAAGTTTCAAAAACTGATGTGGTTGAAGTACCAGAAAAGGACCACTTCCAGAAATTTTATGATCGCTTGGCCATCAATTATTTCTCAGCTTTCCAAAGTTCAAGTTTTGGTCAGTTTGATACAAGTCCTGTGGATGAGGGCGGCCGTAAAGATACCAGTTCTGGCCAGTACTTATTTAATCAGATTTCATTTAACTACAACTTCGGTTGGAAAATGAACTTCGTAATGAATCCACGTTTCTCAGTTAACTTTTCTGATACAAAAAATCTTCCCGACTCAAACAATGGTGCGGTGGTTATTGAAGATGCTCTGATGGGTTTTCAAGGTGTTATTTTGTCTTCAGATGAGAAGAAGTTTAACTTCTGGTTGAGAGCGGGTCTTCGTCTTCCAACTTCAAGAGCTTCACGTGCTCCAAAAAGCGGAGGACAGTACATCACCACTCAACCAGAATTTTTCGGGAATACAACTTATGATTTCAACAAGACTTGGCAACTCGCTGCCTATATTCAACTTCGTCAATGGATTTACGATAACAAGATCTCTGCTTATCGCTACCGTGCCTACTTTGCTCCTTATATCCAATATTCTTTAAACGATACAACTCGCTTAATGGCTTTTTACGAAGTTTATCTCGAAAACCGCCAAAATTTAGAAAGTCAAAACGGAAAAAAACCACTTTTCCAAGACTACTGGCAAAACATTATGTTGGGTGTGAGTCATGATTTCACTCCAACTGTTAACTTCATGCCTTTCATCGGATACTTTATTGATACAAGAAGAAGTATGGGTCACATTGATGGTGCTGAGCGGTATCATCACCAAGCAAGCACAGGAACTCCTGGAACAAGAAACATTCGTAATGCTCCTCTTGATCCAGCATGGCTAGGATTCTGGCTCAGTTGGAAAATTAAATAAGTCAAAAAAAGCCACCCAGAGGGTGGCTTTTTTTTTGTCTTGGTTTTTATTGTCCCTCAATATCTAAAGTCGAGGATTCCAGCGCTACTGGAGCATTATCCAAAGTAGGAGGGAAGCCGTTGAATTGTCTCCACAGCTCGTAACCCAAAGCGACCTGATTCAGCAAAATCCATCCATTCACCCTTGTTCCTTGTCTAATGTATCTTGTGGCAGGCCACTTTTCACCTTTTAGCGGAACAACAATTACGCGAAAAAGCCCCTCGGGTGTAGCAGTTTGATCTACGAAGCTCACAACACCTCCAAAAGTTCCAACAGCTACTGAAGGCCAACCGGAGAATTGAATAGCGGGCCATCCTTCAAATTGCAAACGCACTCTTCTTCCTTCATGCACCAAAGGAAGATCATTACCCCGGATAAAAACTTGAGCGGAGAGTTGGTCACTTTTTGGAACAAAGATTGCCACAACTTGCCCTTGATTCACGACCACTGAACTTGTCCCAATTAAGAGACGAACAATAGTTCCATCAGTTGGTGCGTTGACCACTTGGCTCTCTTGACGGGTGAGTTTAGATTGAATTTGAGTGTAATTTGAAAGAGCTTGAGCTTCTGCTGATTGGGCATTTTTATACTCAATAGTTGCTTGCTCCATATCCTTTCTAGAACTAATACCTTTATTGTAGAGATCTGTTTGGCGGTCATAATCGTACTTCGCAGTTCTCACAACGGCGATGGCAGCTTCGTACTGACTTTTAACGGCATTGTTTTCTACTGTTAGACGGGCCAGATAGTTGGGATCGATATCGATGATTTCCATGATAGGCTCGCCGGCCTTAACAAATGAACCTTCTTTCACAAACCATTTTTTAATTCTTCCTGTTACCGTGGCATGAATATTCTGAACGCGATCTTGAGGAAGATAGGCCATGACTTTTCCTGTACCATTAGCAGTTTGCTGCCAAGGAATGGCAATGAAGAAAATAGTCATAAACAGAAAGAGGACAACCATCAAACGGCTGAAAAATTTGGCCGATTCAGGGAGCTCATGAATATCGAGCATCCCAAGAGGAGTTTCTGCATACACTTCTTCAAAGGTATCGGGAGTCACAGAATAAGCTGCGTTGGGATCCGTATTCTTTTTATTTAACTCAGCCATAATTTTCAATCTCCTTCAATAGTTCAGCTTCTGAAGATAGTTCTTTAAGACTTGATCTCTCAAAGACTACCGTGCGATCAAAATCACCCTTATAGAAACGCTGAGTGAAAAACAGAAGAGTCCACTGGTTATTGCGGCTCAAGAGTTCTTTATAAATAAGTTTGCGCTTGAAAGTTGAGATTTGCTCATAGTCCGGAGTGACTAGGAGTATCTTGGGCTGAAGAAAGAGTGCCCGTGCGACTTGAATACCTAGAATCTGCGAGCGGCTTAGTGGAAAGCCATTCGGACGGATTTGAGTTTCAAGCTGTTTTGGAAGTTTCATAAAGTTCTCAAGAAGTCCCACGCGCTTTAAAATTTCATGGATTTCAGTGAGGGTGAACTTCTTTCCGTTCCCTAGGCCCACGATATTTTCCAGGATAGAAGCTGAGAAGAACTGATCATGAGCAATAATTTGAATATGATTGCGCATTTGTCCGGTGTCGATATCTTCCATTAAGAGACCATTAAATTTTACATGGCCTGCGGTATGTTCGCTAAAGCCCATAAGTGCATCGTAGAAGTGATCAATGGAGGAGAAGCTCTTTACCAGAATAAGGTTTTTTGTTTGTTCTTTAAAATTAAAATTAAATTCATAGTTCGGTTCAAATTTTAAATTTTGAAATTCGAAGTCAAAATGCTTGGGCATGATCACTTTCTCTTTGGTGACCTCAAGGGGATAGTCATAGAAGCGGGCAACCATATCCAATGCCGTACTATAGCTGTAGATGCTCGAGAAGAAGCTTTGTAGATTGGGAAGATTGGCAATAATGCTGTTTACAACCAGAGCAGCTGCAACCAGCTGACCAGCACTGAGTTCTTGGGAGAGAACTAGAAATCCTCCTAGACCCAAAAGTAGAACGTTCATCACGACGCCAAAGATCTGAAGGCCTACGTGCTGCCGAAATTGAAAATTAAAAAGTGTATTTCTTGCTTCAAGCCAGTGGTTAAATAAATCAGTCATCTTATGATTTGAAAAATCTTTGCCGTTATCGGAAGTGAAGATGTTTCTCACCCGACTAATTTCTTCCACCCAACTTACCACAGCATATTTCCCATCAGCTTCAGGGGATCCAGCCTTCACACCATCTGGTCCAAAAAGCATCCAGTTAACAATAAGGAACTGTCCCATAAATCCCGCAAACCCAAGAAAGTAAGGGTGATAAAATGCCAGAAGGGCAAACCCAATAGTAAATTGAATGGTGAAACCAAAACCATTTACAAAGAAAGTGACCATACTTGATTGCATGATCATGATGTCAAAGTAGCGATTGATCAGATCAGGAGAGTTGGCCTCTTTGAAATACTTCTCTTGATAGGCGGTCAGACGCTCGCTGATGATGAGTCCATAGCGAACAAACAGTCTTCTCTGCAGTATTTCCACTGTATGAGTTTGTATAGCTTGAAGAACCCCACTCATGGAAAGAATCACAAATAGCATAATACATAAGACTACCAGAGGCTGGGCCATGGTTCGTACACTGATGTTGTTGATAATCATCTGAATGGCCAGAGGAACACCGAGACTTAAAAAACTCACAGCGAGGGTAATAATCACGATCGATTTAACAAATCCCATCTCAGGCTTGGCCATCAACTTCAGTAGGTCTCTGAACCGTTCTCCAGACTTGATCTTGTCATCTGTCTTGCCGTGAAATAATAATTTTCGACTCATTTTTATGTCTCACTTTTATTGATATAATCAGTAATTTTTGAATAGACCCACATGAAAAAAATTGTCGTCACAATTCCCCAGAGAATGGTGAGCTGTGGATCAAACCCAAAGCGGAAATGGTTTAGACCCATACCCAGGAGTGTGAATCCAAAACTCAGCATAATGAGTGACGATGAAAAATTGATGCGGATATATTTTGAGAGAAGCATTCGTACGATGAAGAAGGCGAGCATTGGTGCCGTGGCCAGATATGCAAATTGCATTCCTAATTTGAGTGCGTGCGGTACTAAGGAGAAGAGGTGAGACATCATCACAATACCCAACACAATAATAAAGTTATCAAGGTTGATATAGACGCGGATCATTTTGGATTGCTTCACATTTAACAGATCGTTCCACAAAACTGAACTCATGGCATTGATGGAAGAATCTAGTGAGGACATACAGGCCGCTAGAATACTGGCCACCATCAAACCTTTTAGACCTGTTGGGAAGTTGTGCTCAATAAGCGAAGATAACATTTTATCTGCAGCAGGGAGCTTGTAACCATGCTTAGTGTAGTATGCCCAAAGGACAACTCCTAGACTTAGAAAAATGCAATTAACAATTAAAGATCCTACCGCAGACCAGGCCAGGGCCTTTTGAGCAGTTTTCTTATCTTTAGCGCCAAATAGTTTCTGTGTCAGATCTTGATCCACTCCATGAGTGGCGGCATCGTAGGCAATTCCTGCAAAGATTCCGTACACAAAATGCAAGAATCCAAAACCTCCTTCCCATAAATTAAACTTACCGGCACCATATCCAAACTGAACAAGTTCTCCCCAAGAGTAGGAACTCATTTGTCCTAGAACATGATGGGCCGCAATTCCTCCGACGATAAAGATTGTTGCTTGAAGCATATCTGTGCGGACCACAGCTTTCAATCCACCTACTAAAATGTAGAAGTAAGTTAAAGTTGAGATGGAGACGATGGCGATAAATATTGAAACGTGGAAGAACTCCGCTATGAGCATGGCCCCGCCAAGAAGTTTTACACTGACTCCAATGAGTTTTGTCAGAATATAGAAGAACGCAAAAGTTTTTTTTCCGTCTTCACCCTCTTTCTTCAATACTTTATAGCCATGAATCCCCCGGGCAAGGACTTCAAAAATAGTAAGACCTTTGCCATAGACATAGGGCAAAAAGAAAAAAGCAATCAGTGCGCGGCTAATACATGCCCCAATGATGAACCGCAGATAACTTAGATTTTCGAAATACACGTAAGTGGGAATAATTAAGAATGCCAAGGCAGAAAATTCGGTAGCAATGATAGAAAGCAGAGCTTCCCCAAAAGTGATCGTTTTACCAGCAAGGTAATGGTTAACCATAGCTTCTCTAGTGTCTGGCTTTGTAGAAAGAGTATGACGATGCATAAAGCGATTCGCAAAAATAGCGATCGTATAGATCAGAACTATGTAGGCCAAGACCACGGCCACGTCCAGAGACGACAAATGCATGCAACTTCCTTGTTTAGAATGCTTCTTAAATTATAAGGGGCAATTGCTAAATCAGGAGGAAGTAAGAATTTTCCCTATAGAGGCGAAAGATAGGCAAATAAGAGAGATAATTTGGCTGATGGACCGGAATCAGAGCAATAGTCACAATGGGAATGAAGTCTTGAGCGATGTAATTAAACTTTATCGTGCACTTTTCAGAAGGGGCCTTGATAGGTTCGAGATTCCAAAAAGGAATGCAACTGATGGATTCAATCTGATTGCCTCGAGAGAAGTCTAGAGGAGATTGATTTGAAAAATCACTAGTCATCAACACGATAACGATTGCTAAAAAATTAAGCCAGAAGCATTTCATATCCCAAATTTTAATGACATTTGGATTTTGAGCAAGCTCTAAGTTGCGACCGACTCTTCATAAGTCCCTAATATACTAGCGTTTTGCTTTTGATTGGGTATCTTCATAACGCGCTATTTACAAACCCATTTATCATATGGTACTCACTGCTCAGACGTTTATTTTGTACCTTGTTCCCACCCGGATCTCATCCTTGTCTGTAGGTCTAAGTGGTTCTTAAGGTCGATCCCGATGGATCGTTTTTGAGGCTATAGGCTTGCAGTCGCAAACCACTCACCATTCAAAAAAAAGCGCAAACATTTTATTTTCTCTAAAGGAGAAATTATGACTTTCAATGATCTCGGACTCAAAGAGTCTTCACTCAAAGCTATCGCCAAAATGGGATTTGAAAACCCATCAGAAATTCAAGAGCAGGCCATTCCTGTTTTGAAAGGTGACGTGGATTTTATCGGCCAAGCACAAACTGGATCTGGTAAAACAGCTGCTTTCGTACTTCCGCTTCTTGAAAAATTAGACTTTAAATCACCAAATCTTCAGGCGATTATTCTTGCTCCTACTCGCGAGCTTGCGAACCAAATTAACGAAGAGATTGCTAAGCTTTCAGCTTTTGAACCCATCCGCTCAATGGCCGTTTATGGCGGTACTTCAGTGGGTCTTCAAATTAAAGATTTCAAATCAAAAAGACCTCAAATCGTTGCTGGTACTCCAGGACGAGTGATGGATCTTATTGAGCGCGGAGTTCTCAAATTCGAATTAACAAAATTTGTAATTTTGGATGAAGCTGATGAAATGCTCGATATGGGATTCTTTGATGACGTTACTGCTATTCTTGCAAAAGTTCCTGAAAAGAGAATCTGGATGTTCTCGGCCACTATGCCAGGTCCTATTACAGCGATGGTTAACCGTGAATTCCAAAATCCGGTAACTGTTCGTGTAACTAAAAAAGTTCTCACTGCTGATTCAGTGGAGCAGAAGTTAGTTGTGGTTCGTCGTGATAATCAGATTGAAGCTCTTTGTCGCTTTATGGATTACTCAGATGCTATGTACGCCATCATCTTCACTCGTACAAAGATTGGTGCTAAAGAATTAACTGATGAATTGAATGCTCGCGGATACCCGACTGATGCTCTTCATGGAGATATGGATCAGGCATCTCGTGATCTCACGATGAAAAAATTCAAAGAAAAGAAGATTACTCTTCTTGTATGTACAGACGTTGCTGCTCGCGGAATTGATGTGAACAACCTCACTCACGTAATCAACTTCGGTCTTCCACAAGACAATGAAGCTTATGTTCACCGTATCGGCCGTACTGGTCGTGGTGGTTCTAAAGGGATCTCACTTTCAATTGTTGAGCCGGGAGAGTTGTCTCGTGTAGGACAAATTGAAAGAATCACAAAAGCTAAAATTGAGCGCATCCAATTGCCTCAAGTAAATCAAATCCGTGAAAAAATTCTTGAGAAATCAATGGCGCGATTCACTGATCACATTGCAAGTTTCCAAGATGAACAAGTTCTTCACTACGACGCTTTCAAAGCTAAGTTTGATGGCCTTGATAAAGAATCAATCGTGAAAGGCATTTACGGATTCATGTTCGAGAACACTTTGAAGAGATATCAGAAAGCTCAGGAAATCGACATTGCTTCTCGTCCGCAAGGCGGGACTGCAGTTCGTGCGACCACTGGGATGCAGAGATTCTTCATCAATTTAGGAACAATGGATGGGGCTACTCCAGGGGATCTTCTTAAATTTGTTGCTCAAACAACAGGTGTATCTGGTCGTGATATTGGTCGCATTGATACAAAAGAAAAATTTGCTTTCATCGAAGCTCCGGTTCATATGACAGACGCAATTCTCGCTATGAAAGGTGAGATGTTTGGTAACCGTCGTGTAGCAATTGAACTCGCGTCTTCTCCAACTGGTGGAGGAGATCGTGGTGGATTCGGTGGCGGAAGTTCGCGCGGTGGATATAGCGGCGGGGGCAGTCGTGGGGGCAGACCATCTTACGGTGGTGGAAGTAGCTCTCGCGGTGGAGCACGTTGGTAAAAACCCGCAAGGGGAAAAAAGTTCTTATCTAAGTTCTATTGTCGTCATTAACTGCCCATGTTAAATTTATTGTTAACACACAACTGATTTAATAATGGGCAGTTAGCGGCCAAAAATACAGGATGTATTTTAGTGGAATTAAGAATGAATCGCGCGACGCAAGACGAATATGAAGATGTCGAATCTCCTTTTGCATCTCAATCCTCTGAGAAAACCTCTCAGAGAGAAAGACTGAGAACTCGCAAAAATGTTTTTAATCGCCCTTTTGCGACTGACTCCTCTATAGCTCCGGCAGTATTTGAAACCACTTCTACTCGTCGTTCAGTGGCCCATGCCGATACAGCAGAACTTACTCATCACCGCTCATCAGAACTCGCTAAAACTGAAATTGATTATTTGGATGATGAAGAGGAAGAAGAAGTTGTTGAGAGAAGACCTGCTCGCACAAATTCTGCATCAAAGAAAAAGACCAAGATAAATTTATTACCGAAAGTGGCCTGGTCAGTTATCGGCCTGTTAGTCGCACGTCTGATTTGCATGGACCGCGGTGTATATGATTACTTTGCTACGGAAGGCGCTATCCGTGAAAAGCAAGCAGAGCTTAAAAGCATTCAAACTGAAAATAGAGAAATCCGCACAGAAATTTCACGCATCCAATTGGATAAGAATTATCAACGTCAACTCGCTAAAGAACACTTGGGTGTGATTGCGGGAGATGAATTTCTTATTTTATTTGCAGGTGAAGTTCCGGATGCACCAGATGTTGTGAGCAATACCCGTACTCACTTCTAGTTTTTTCCTAAGGCCTTTCGAACATAAATATCCGCTGCATTCAAATCGAGCTCACCTTTCCATTGCAATTGATCACCAATTTTTAATTTGGCAGCAATGGGAGAACCGGATTTCATTTCTAAAGTATGACGGCTCCAAACTCCCCGCGCCCTAGGGATCAGGTCAGGATTGGCGCGCCCAATGTAATGAGGAAGTTTGCGGATGATATCAATAATTTTGAGATCTCCTCCCAAGTAGACCAAATCTAGATCGAAGTAAGTATCTGGCATCCAGAACAACTTTTCTGACTCTTCGGTATAGAAAAAGAGCATCCCTTGATTATCTGCAAAATTCTCTGGTCTAACACCTGAAAGACCCTGTTCTTGATCCATCGAAGTATAAACCACGCGAGTTTCAATAGTTTCCCCACTGGGAGTGGTGAGCTTTACGGTATGAAGAGCATCTTTTGACTGTGACTCACTTTGGCAAGCGATCAGAGTGAAGAGGACAAGAAGGGTAAGAAGTTTTCTCATGAAGTTTATCTCTGATTCGGGTATGATTTCTGGACTTAAATAGAGATACGACAGGAGCCTTGAAATGTCATCGAGTAAAAATCTTTTGGGATCAATGAGGACTCATCACTGCGGCGAGCTCAGAGAATCCGATATCGGAAAAACTGTCACTCTTTGCGGATGGATGAATAAGTACCGAAATCTTGGAAGCCTACATTTTATCGATCTTCGGGACAAGTATGGTGTGACTCAATTAGGTTTTGAAGCTTTTAAAGAAGACATCAACGAACTCAGAAAATTTTCACTTGAATCTGTTCTGAGTGTCACAGGAAAAGTCATTGCACGTCCAGATGGTGCTAAAAAGGCAGGCATGCTCACCGGAATGGTTGAAGTTCAGGTTGAATCAATTAAGCTTCTCTCTTACGCCGAAGAAGTTCCTTTTCTTCCTCATGGTCAAGTACAGGCCACGGAAGATCTTCGTCTTCGTTACCGCTATCTTGATCTTCGTTCAAAAAAACTTCAAGACATCTTGACCCTGAGATCTCAGACTACACGTAAGGCCCGTGAAGCACTTTACACTCTGGATTTTGTAGAAGTAGAAACACCAATTCTTTATAAGACAACACCCGAAGGTGCCCGTGACTATATTGTTCCTTCGCGGGTTCATCCTGGTAAGGTTTATGCACTTCCCCAGTCACCTCAAACTCTCAAACAGCTTTTGATGATTGCTAATACAGATAAGTATTTTCAAATTTGCCGATGTTTCCGCGACGAAGAT
Source organism: Bacteriovorax stolpii (assembly GCA_945890905.1). GTDB lineage: Bacteria > Bdellovibrionota > Bacteriovoracia > Bacteriovoracales > Bacteriovoracaceae > Peredibacter. Next base: position 708 of record CAMDDI010000036.1, on the reverse strand, counting down.
TTGCGCGCTGACCGTCAGCCGGAATTTACTCAGATCGATATCGAGGTTTCATTTCCCACTCTTGAGTACATGAAAAACCTTGCGACTCATATGATGAAAAATATTTTCAATCAGCCTGATAACTTTGAAATGAAATCTATTTCTTATGACGAAGTTATGCGTGACTATGGCTCAGATAAACCTGATGTGCGCTATGGTTTAAAACAAATAGTTGTGACAGATCTCTTCAAGGCTTCTGCCTTTACAACATTTGCGGATGTCGCTGCGGCCAAATACGGCATGGTTAAGGCCATGTTTATTCCTGCAACACTAGGAGCTCTTGCCCGTAAAGACATTGATGGCCTAGTTGAAGTCGTTAAGCCTTACGGTGGAAAAGGTGTAGCTTGGTTTAAAGTTGAAAACGGTTCCGTGACAGGTGGGATTTCTAAATTTGTGGATGCTGGGCTTTTGGACACTCTTACTCAAAGAGCACTGGCCGCCGAAAATCCTCAAGGGGATGGATGGTTTTTCTTCACTGCAGATAAAAATGAAAATATTGCTCATGACTGTGCAGATGCTCTTCGCCGCCACTTTGGTAAAACTTTTAATCTCACCACTCAGGGACCAGAGTATGCCTTCCTGTGGGTTTATGATTTTCCTCTTTTTGATTACGATGCTGATGCCAATACATTGCACGCTAAACATCACCCATTCACCCGCCCTAAAGAT
>CAMDDI010000035.1 GCA_945890905.1 Bacteriovorax stolpii | reverse complement strand
TCGCTTCCCTTCTCTATTTCCTCACTCATCGTCAGAAATTTGTTGGGATTTTCGAATGGAAGGAAGAACCTGACTTAGAAGAAGAGAAGTGATTGGAGTATTATCGACTCACTCTTCAGTATAAGGGGACCCGTTATTTAGGCTGGCAGATTCAACCGGCCAGTTTCGGACTCACAATTCAAGGTGAACTTAATAAAGCTCTCGCAGCAGTTTCAAAGAATGAAGAAGTTAAAAGTATCGGTTCTGGCCGCACAGATTCAGGAGTACATGCTCTTGGTCAGGTGGTTAAAGTGGCGATCCATTTAAATATTCCCCCAGAAAATTTAATCCGCGCACTGAATGTAAATTTGCCTGATGATATTCGCGTAATAGAGGCAGCTCAATCGACAGCTGAGTTTATTCCTACATCAGACGCCATCTCAAAAGAATACCATTATCGTTTTACTAATGAGCGCTCTTTCACTGCATTTCAGAATGAATTGGTTGCAAATTTTGCTTTTGATTTAGATTTAGAAAAAATGAATGAAGCCTGTAAAATTTTGGTGGGTGAGCACGACTTCATTAATTATTTTTGTGAAGGTACAGAAGTTGCATCAACAGTTCGAAAGATATTTGATTGCGAAATCTATCCTGTAAAGCAAGGCCTTTGGGAGATGCTACCCTCGCACTTTGTCTTTCGGGTCGTGGGGAATGGCTTTTTAAAGCAGATGGTGCGCCTGCTGATGGGAGCTATCTGGAATGTGGGGCGAGGCAAAATATCACTGCAAGAATTCAAGAATTCACTCTCAGGACCCAGGACTCAACGCCTAGGTATGGTGGCCCCTCCTGAGGGGCTCTATATGGTGCGCGTCAATTATTGATACCTTTTGACTTTTTTTCGAATTGTGTTAAAAAATCACATTCCATTTTTCACTCTAAAAAAAGAGATTTTCTATGTCTTACACGATCCAAAATGTTAATGGCTGTACTAAGAAATTGGTCTTCAATTTCGATAAAGTTGATTTAAGCAAAGAAATCAAAGAAGCCTTAGTTGCAAAACAACAATCTTCAAATCTTAAAGGTTTCCGTAAAGGAAAAGCTCCACTTCCAATGGTTCAGCAACTCTTTGGGCCACAAGTTGAAAACGATGCACTTTATCGCTTCATTTCTGAGCAATATTACGAAGCCATGAAGAAAGAAAATATCCGCGCTGTTGGTTATCCACAGTTTGGAAATACAAAGTATGAATCAGGTAAATCTGTTGCCTTTGAAGCAACTGTTGAAATCATTCCTGATTTTGAACTCAAAGATTACACTAAGCTTTCTTTCAAAAAAGAAAGCGATGCTGTAACTGAAGAAGATTTTACGACTTTGAAAAATAACTACCTCGCTCCTAAAGCTGAGATCTCTGAAGTTAAAGATGCCAACGCAACTTTGAAAAAAGGTGATCACGCGGTATTTAATTTTGAAGGCGAAAAAGCTGATGGTTCTAAACCCGATAATATGAAAGCTGAAGAGTACATGTTGGAAATGGGTTCAGGTCAGTTCATCCCAGGTTTTGAAGAAGGCATGATGGGAATGAAGAAAGGTGAGAAGAAAGATATTAAAGTAACTTTCCCAGCTGATTACCACGAAGAAGATCTTAAGAATGCTCCGGTGACTTTCCATGTTGAACTTCTTGAAATTAAGCAAAAGAATTTTCCTGAGTTCACTGATGAATTGGCCAAAGAATTTGGTTTTGAATCAGTTGCAGATTTTAACACCAAAAATAAAGAGCGCATGACTTTACAGAAAAAGCGCGAAGTGGCTTCAAAGCTTCAGCAACAAATCCTCGAAAAACTTATCACAGAGAATCAATTTGATGTTCCTAAGGCTCTCATTGATGACCAGAAAGAAGGTGTTAAGCAAGATCTTACCCGCACTTTGAAGCAGCAAGGTTTTAACGATCAAATGATCACTCTTTATTTTGAAAGATGGGATGCTGATGTAACTAACAAAGCTTTATTCCAAGTTCGTTCAGGACTTATCCTCGATAAATTGGCCAAGAAGTATAATGTAGAAGCTACTGAGTCAGATCTTGATGCAAAAATCGAAGAAATGGTTGCTCAATCAGGAATGAAGAAAGAAGAAATTTCTAAATTCTATAAGAGTAACGACAATGTTAAGCGCAACTTGATGTACTCAATTCGTGAAGAAAAAACTTTCGACAACCTTATGAAAGAAGTAAAGATTTCTTAGTTTTCCTATGACGAGTGCTCCTCTTCTTTGAGGAGCACTTTTCCCACCAATATCCCGTAACTAGCCTTCTCCTGCATTTTCCATCTTCAAAATAAATTAAATCCTCTTCTTCTCCTATTATGATTTTTGTTATCTTCCCTTGAGGCTTAAATTCTTGGGTTCCATAACTCGGGTTTTTTCCACGATCAAGGTTCACGCTGTTGCAGAGAAACAAAAGAACAATAAAAGCGTATTTTTTACGATTGATAATAAAAAGTAGAATCATTAAAAGAAACCCAATATGAATTTCCCATGATGGAATGTAGACGAGCATACTCACGGCCATATCCACTAAGCATTGCAACCCTCGTAAAAGAGAAAGTCCACTATGAAGCTGCCAATTCCACAAAGGAATAGAGAGAATAAAAAGAAAGGGCATGGCCAATCCAAAGGCTAGGTTGAGGAGTGGAGAGAGTAGTATAAGCAGAGGAGAGATATCATTGCCTTGAAAATATGCGAGGAGAACTTGGGCCAGAAAAAACCAGAGTATAAGTGCACCCCCTTCAAGACCAGAGTAGATAATTCCCAAGAAAAGGAAACTGTAGCTAAAGCTTAAGGCCGATTCTTGAAAAGTACCCAACAGACAATCAAGAATTAAGGCCACCACAAATCCTATTTGAATTCCCAAGAACTTCTGATTCATTTTAATAAAGACCATTCTTTTAAGTGCTCCTTGACCAGGGAGGAAAAAAAGTAGAACTCCAATAGTACTTAAAATAAAAATTTGGGCATAAGGAAGTCTAAAGAGTTTCATTAAAGGAGAGAGGATAGCGGTGAGGTGAAAGCCAGAGGGAGTAAAGAGATGATTGAGACCAAGCTGCCGGTATCGATCCTTCATCCATCTGGCCACGGGAGCAGTTCTGCCTGTGAGCATGGATTCCCAAAGTTCAAGTAAGTCTTGATCTGAAGCGGAGAGAGCTTTTTTTGCTTCTGAGAATTTGGCTATTTTAATGGTTCTTTCGGCCCTAAAGAAGATCGCCATGGATGAGACTTCTTGAGCCTTCAAGGTGGCCAGCAGGAAGAAAGAGATCGCAAGGATGACGGTGAGCCATTTCATATTCATAAGAAGAGTGTTGCAAAGGGGGAACCGAGAGATTTGTATCTTAAGTCATAGTAATGATTGGTCGACTTTGGCGCTGCAACAGTGAGAATCCTTGCATCATGATTAAAAAAGGGATATTACCCCATGCATGACTGAGCTCGTAATTCAAAGTCTCCTTCCTCAGATTAATACCTGGCTGAAAGAAGATGATCTCTATCGCAATTTTTACTATATAAAATCTTTGCCGAATCATCCGGTGAAGTTAGTGCTTAAAATCAAATCTCCGCTTATCCTTTCAGGTCTAGATTATTTTATTGCTACCTTTGTTGCTTTAGGTGCAAATGCAGCTGATTTTGATTTTCTCAAAACTCTAGAAGGCAAAACTTTTAAAATGGGTGAAGTTATTGAGTTTGAAAAACCGATGCCTTTTTCATTGGCCGTTACAGGTGAGCGACTTGCCCTTAATTTACTGCAGCATTCATCCTCCATCAGTACTTGGACTCATGAATTTGTGACTCTTGCTCATGACTCAGGAATCAAAATTCTTGATACCAGAAAGACCACTCCTGGCATGCGGGCGATTGAAAAATATGCGGTGAGGTTAGGTGGTGGTTTTAATCATCGCTTGGGTCAGACTGATTCTTGGATGATTAAAGATAATCATAAATCTTCTTTGGGTGGACTCAAAGGTGCCTGGGAATTTTTTAAAGCTCAAGGAGCTTTTTACAATAATACAATTGTTGAAATACACGATTTGACCGAGCTCAAAGAAGCCATCAATTTGGGAGTAGAGCACGTCATGCTGGATAATTTCTCTCCGGAAAATATTCACGCAGCAGTGAAACTTAAAACGTCTTCAATGACTATCGAGGTTTCGGGAGGAATTAAACTCTCGACCATCAAAGAATTCTTAATTCCAGGTGTGGATGCCTTAAGCGTGGGATCATTAACTTATTCGGCTCCGAGAGTCGACTTATCATTAAAGTTCAGGACAGTATGAAAGACTTCGAAACAGATATCCTCATCATAGGGTCTGGAATTTCTGGGCTGTCTGCAGCTTTGAAACTTGCTGAGAAAAAATACAAAATCACTATCGTCACTCGTGAGAAAAGACCCGAAATCACTAATACCTATTGGGCCCAAGGCGGGATTATTTATTCTCCTAAAGATCACAATGATCAGGAAGATTTAATTAATGATATCGCCAAGGCTTCCGCTTTCACTTCAAATCCGGAAGCAGCAAGGATTCTCTCCACGATATCCGCAGATATCATTGACGAAGTTCTTATTCATAAGTCGCATACAGATTTTGCTAAAGATGCTGAAGGAGAATTGCTTTTCACTAAGGAAGCCGCTCATTCACGAGATAGAATTATCTATAACGGGGATATGACTGGCAAAGCGATCCAGATTTCGTTGCTGAATTTGCTCGCTGACTCGACTAAATTTCCCAATGTCACTTTCCTCACCTCTCATACGGCCATTGATTTAATTACTCCTAATCACCATGGCGTGACGATTACCCAGCGCTACGAAGAGAATCAAGTGTTAGGTGCCTACATACTTGATCAGAAAAACACCGAGGTAAGAAAAGTTTTGGCCAAATTCACTATTCTTGCCACAGGTGGGATAGGTGCTCTTTATCTTCACCATTCAAACGCTGAAGGTGCTAGAGGGGATGGGCATGCCATGGCCCATAGAGCTGGTGCTTTTGTCAGTAATATGGAATTTATTCAGTTTCATCCTACGACTTTTTATAACCGCTCTTCCCATCGCCGCTTTCTAATTTCTGAAGCAGTTCGTGGAGAAGGTGGCAGGCTCATCAATTCTAAGGGGGAAGCTTTCATGAAAAAGTATCATCCAGATGCTGAGCTTGCTCCCCGGGACGTTGTTTCAAGAGCTATTCTTGAAGAGATGATCGCCAAAAAAGATGACTGCGTTTATCTCGATATAACTGATAAGAGCGAAGAATATTTAAAATCTCGCTTTCCGACTATTTATGCCTACTGTTTAGAAAACAAGGTCGATATGTCTAAAGAACCCATTCCTGTAGTTCCGGCCGCTCATTATACCTGTGGCGGAGTGAAGACTGATCTCAAAGGGAAAACAAATCTCAAAGGTCTCTATGCTGTGGGAGAAGTTGCTTGCACGGGTTTACATGGTGCCAATCGCTTAGCTTCCACCTCACTTCTTGAAGGTCTGACTTGGGGATACATAGCCGCGGAAAATATCCTGCCGGAAATTAACACTATTCAATCCTATGGATTGGATAGAATCAAAGATTGGAACCAAGGTCATGAGGATGTGGATTTGGCCCTAATTACTCAGGATCAAATGACTCTAAAGCAGACCATGTGGAACTATGTGGGACTATCGCGTTCTAAAAACCGCCTGGCCCGAGCGCGAGCCATGTTTCTAGAACTAGAAGATGAGATTTCTAAATTCTATAAGAATGCTCAATTGCATGATGAGCTCATTGGTTTGCGCAACGGGGTGGAAGTTGCCTTCATGGTCCTGAATGCATCACTTCGCAACAAACAGTCTGTGGGTTGCTTCTACCTAAAAGATTAGGTGTCGTTTAACGGTTTGAAGTATGAGCTACCTAAGAGAACCAAATTTCTTCTAATAAAATTTCTTCTTCTTAAAACAAAGTTAGTAGGATTCTTTGGATTCCATTTTCTTGGATTCGGAAGGATGGCGGCAAAAAGCTGGGCTTCACCCAACGCGAGATTAGTGGCTGATTTTTTCCAATAATGTTGAGAAGCAGCTTGAGCTCCATAAATACCAGGGCCAAGTTCAATGACATTTAAATAAACTTCTAGAATTCTTTTTTTCCCCCAGAAAGTTTCAATTAAGATTGTGAAATAAGCCTCTAAGCCTTTGCGAATATAATTCCGAGAGGGATAGAGGAAAACATTCTTAGCTGTTTGCTGAGTAATGGTAGAGGCACCCATTTTTACTTTGCGTCTTTTATTAGCATCTAGAGCTTTAGCGATGGCCTCAAAATCAAATCCATTGTGGGAAAGAAATTTTGGATCTTCAGAAGCAATGACGGCCCGCTGAAGGTGAGGTGAAATTTCTTCCATGGGCACCCAATCTTTTTGTACCGGAACCCATTTGCCTTCAAGAGCGTATTCAGCGACACGTAAGAACATTAAAGGCGTTGCATAAATTGGAAACCATTTGAGCACTATGACAGTCAAAAAAGTGGACGCAAAAAAGCCCACAACAATCCAGGCAAAAACTTTTTGAAGTTTTCCCACAATTGGTTTTGCTTTTGCGTATCCTCGTCTGATGTAACCCATGATCTTTTCAGTATATATGAGCAGACATGCAAAGTATGTATCCGTACCTTCTTGCCTAATCTTTCCAGAGGGAATCAGAAGCCATTCGGTAGGGGCAAATTAGCTTAAATTAGTGAAATAAAAGTCTTTTACTCCCCAAAACCATGAGTTTTTTACATATCTCATAGGTATGACCAATGACTTTTCACGCTTATTCCTCTAGAACATGCCATTCATGAAGTCTTAAAAAATAGGTGTATATGAGTCTCGATACCAGCAAGTTTCAAGAGAAATCTCTTTATTTTACTTCACTCGGTTGTTCAAAGAACCTAGTGGATTCTCAAGTTATGCTCGGGCATTTAAAGCTTGATGGCTACACCATCGCGACTGAACCTGAAAATGCGGAAGTGATTATCGTCAATACTTGTTCATTTGTTGAGGCAGCTAAAGTTGAATCTATTGAAACGGTTTTGGGATTAGCGGATTTTAAAGAAAATGGTAATTGCAAAGCATTGGTTATGTCGGGTTGTATGGCCCAACGCTATTCAAATGAACTTGAAAATGAAATGCCTGAAGTTGATATGTTCATCGGTACAGGAGAGTATCACAAAATCGTTCCGCTCCTTAAGGCCATGGAAGAAGGCAAGCTTGAGAAAAAATCTTTCGTAGAGATTCCTCGCTACATCCATACAGAATTTGATCCACGATTAAATACCTCTCCATTCTACATGGCCTGGTTGAAGATATCGGAAGGCTGTAATCGAAATTGCACTTTCTGCATTATTCCAACTTTGCGTGGGAAACTGCGCTCAAGAACAGTTGATTCACTTGTTAAAGAAGCTGAGAATTTAGCAGCTACTGGTGTGAGAGAACTCAATCTTATTTCTCAAGACTTTTCAGACTATGGTGTTGACCTTGAAGGTGGCGGAAAGCAAGAGGGTAAGAACCCAATGATCTATGAGCTTCTCTCTCGGTTAGAGGAAGTTGCAGGCATTGATTGGATTCGCGTATTTTACTTCTATCCAGATGATCTTACTGAAGATGTGATGGATCTTATGGCCAAGTCCACTAAGATCACTAAATATCTTGATATGCCAGTTCAGCATTTTGCCGACGGAGTGCTTAAACGCATGAATCGCCGGGTGACTGAAGAAGTTATTCATCAGAAAATTAAAACCCTCAGAGAAAAAGTTCCTGGAATCGTTCTTAGAACTTCTATCATTGTTGGATTCCCTGGCGAAACGGAAGAAGATTTTGAAGCACTCCTTCGCGGAGTGACCTTGGCACGATTTAATCATCTAGGCGTTTTTAAATACTCGGATGAAGATGGCACTCCAGCACTCAGACTTAAGAATAAAGTTTCACAGGAAGTTATCGATGAGCGATTTGAGAAGCTTTATGAAGCCCAGAAAGAAATAGCTCGGGAACTTAATCAAGAATATCTTGGTAAAATTATTGAAGTCTTAGTTGAAGGCGCGCATGAAGAAACAAACTTGCTTCTTCAAGGGCGCCACGCTGGTCAAGCACCTGATATTGACGGCAAAGTGATCATCAATGACGGTGTGGCCCGTGCCGGTGAAATCGTAAGAGTCGAAATCACAGATGTCTTGGATTATGATCTTGTTGGGCGTATCGTACCCTTATCATGAATAAGTATTATTTTTTACTTCTCATACCGGCTGCTCTTGCGGCCGGTATTTATTTGAGCCGCCCTAAAGTCGTTGAATACCATGAAGACGATGAACCCAAACGCAAACAGCGCCAAGTGTTTACAGGGAAACGCACACTTCATCCTCATCCAGTAGTTACTCCTGATACTTGTGACGCCATTGAAGATGAGCTTAGTAATATTGATTTTGCTATTCCTATTGCTGAAATTGTCGAAACCTTTAATTTTAAAAATTTTGCCAACTGCCGTGACCCTCTTTTGAAGGATAATCTGAAGACCACTTATGAATCATGTGTGGGTCCCAAAAAGTCTCTTGATTGCCAAAGCAATCTGCTTACGATGCGCTCGATACTGAGAACAAGAAATATCACAGATGCTGAAGATCAAGAAACTTTAGCCGATTTAGTGATGAGTGAACTCTCTAAGAAAAAAAATCCTAACTTTGCAAAGATCGCAGTTCATGCTGAGAAGCTCTTGGGATACGATCCCAATAATTTAAGTATTCAAAAGCTCTGGGCAATGTCTCAGCTTATGTCTCAGAAGGATTTGAAAAATCTCCCACGGGATTTTAAAGAAGATGTGTACTCGAAGTTGGATCCAGCGATTTTAGATTTGCCTGAGTTTCAATCTTACCGTTTATTTATGGAAGCTCATGCTGACCCAGCTGAATCAGAAATTATTGCCAGAGATTTTGTAGGACATTTTCCAGACCGTTCTGATTCTCATGAAATTTCAGGGTGGTCACTTTGGCATCAAGGAAGAAGAACTGAGGCCCTGGAACAAATGCGGATTGCTATTCAGCTCAACCCTCAGGACAAATGGCTTCAAGAAGAGTATCGCAAAGTTTCTTCTCCCTCTGCTACCAAAGAAGATTATCAAGGGCGCATGAATTTAGGTGTGAAGCTCGAAGATCTTTTTAATTAGGTGATTTTGGTGAATTTTTCCGGATAGATAGTTTTTCTTCCAGCTCAATAATCTCATCATTCAAAACATTGTTCTTAGCTTCATGCAATTTGTAATGAAGTAAGCCGTAGGCCTGTTTATCCTTCAAATCTTTAGTAAGAAGTTTTGTTTCTAATTGAGCAAGGCCCAGTTCAACTTCTTTGATTTGGCTTGAAACTTCTTTGAATCTTAAATCCATTTGATGGTGCAGATCATTAATTAAAGCAGATGTTTGGGATACAATGGCAGTTACTAATACGTCTTCAGTGATATTTTTCTTACGACTAAATAGCTTTTCAAACATAAGCACCTCTGACTTTATTATAGTTGAGAATGCAGCTTGACCCTATCGGGGCAAGAATATCCAGTGTTTAAGAATAAAACAGTTTAAGCAAGTTTTGACACAGGAAGACAATGAAATCAGGACCTTGTATACCCAACTTTTGGCATCGGATTTGTACCTATATGGGATATGAAAAAAATAATTCTTATCACTGTTTTACTTTCTTCTTCATTAAGCTTTGCTGGAAGTTGCGAACTCGTTTGGAGCTCCAAAGAACCCTACCATCTGGACTGGTTTAGAATGAAAGTTGAGACCATCGAAAATGTGTCTCTTCAAACATGCTTTGCCAGGGCACGGGCAGTACTCGGTGTCCACTACCGTGGAAGAACTATCATTCGTAACGAAGAGAGACTCATCAATCTTGTAGACTATGAATACAGCGATCATGTTCAAAGTTCTAAAGGTGCAATTGCTCTCAAATAAGTAGAAGCAGAAATCTTTTAAGAATGTGGTAGACTCAAGGTCATCCATTTTTAGGAGAGACCTTCGTGAAAAAGTTTATTCTCGTACTTAGCCTCTTAGTTTCCTTTCAAGTCATGGCCCAAACTCTTTTAGAGCCGGCTTGGAAAACAAGATTACGAAATTTAGTCACTCGTGTTGCCGGCCAAACCTGGGGTGTGAAACTTTTAGGTGAGATACCACAACCTGTGCCGGAAATCACCTTGCCTGAAATCCCAAAACTTGTGAAAAAAAATACTGACATTGAAAGCTACACCAAGAAAGTTAAAGAACCGACTGAATACGATAAACTCCCCGAGGAAAGAAAGCGGCAATTTGATTATCATTTTGTAAAAGAATTATTTCTAGTTACCAGAAAAACAGAGGCCCGTGATGAAGATCTCTCAAATTGGCTTAATACTCTTGAACAAGGTGGATCTCGTGAAGGAATTTATCAGGCACTTGTTTTAGACGAAGTTTACATGGCTTTAGAAAACATGGATGAGAAGTCCACTGAACGACTGATGAGTTTCTCTCTTGATTTTAGTCAGAAATTTTTAAATCAAACTTTTACAACAGAATCATTAGGTCAATTAAATCTCTATTCTTTAAAGCGAGTTTTCACAGAGAAGAGTCTTGACCTGATGGAGTATTATGAAACTAAAGATCTGGATTCATTATACCGTTGGTACGCGATCTTCTCAGCTGACATGGCCAAAGATTTTCAACCCCTCTTAAAGACTCCAACTCGTTCAAATCCATCTTTGAAGTTTCATTATGAATGGGCCAAGGGAATGCCTGTTCAGCATATTAAGTCTGAGTATATTATTAAACTACATACTGTGATGAATGGATTGCAATTACTTCAGTAGAAAAATGGCTTTTCTGTTTTAAACAGTGACATCAGCAATCTCTCCACTCCGAGGGCAACGCCAGCAGAAGCTGGAAGTCCATTTTCCATAACGGAATAAAACTTAGTTGGTTCTGGAAGTTCGTATTGATAGAGTTTTTGCTTGAGTTTGGCCTGGTCCGTAAATCTTTTTCTCTGCTCATTGGCATCCGTAAGCTCATTAAAGCAATTACAAAGTTCAACTCCTCTCACATAAACTTCAAATCTCTCACATACACGAGGGTCAGATTTTTTAAGAGTGGAAAGTGCTGCTAATGGTGCGGGGAACTCGGTAATCATAAGAAGTGGAGTTTTTTCTAGATGGGATTCAATTTTGTTTAAGTAGAGTAGAAAGAAATAATCTTCCCATTCAAGTTCGGCATCAGGAACAGGGACATCTGGATAATTTTTGAGTAAACTTTTAATTAAATTAACTTCGAGGTATTCTAAAATATCAATTTGCAAAATCTCTATAAAAAGCTTTTGCATAGTTTTTCGCACCATCTTAACTTCTATAAACTCATCTCGCACAGGAATCTTAGAATATTTCAAGCAGTAAGAAATGAGTCCCTCAACATCATCCATGATTCTTTCGTAGCGCTCATTTTTTCGATACCACTCCAACATAATAAATTGTGGGCGATGTATGGAGGAAATTGGCTCATCACGAAAGCAGTAGGTTAGAGAAAAAATTTTATCGAATCCTTCATCTGAGCTAATTAGCTCTTTTAAGCAAAACTCTGGTGAGGTATGTAGATAGAGATCTTGGTTTTTTTGATTCTTAGCCGATTGAAGTCTGAAGGGATGAATATGAACTTCCATTCCAGGATTTTCAACCGCAGGAGGAGTCATGACATCCAAAAATCCTTGTTCACCGAAATAGTTTCGGATCAATTGTAAAAGTTCAAATTGGTAGCGACGACTCATGGATCTACACCGAGTAAAAAAGATTTTGCAGACAGAGAATACCCTTGGGCCATCCGAGTGGAAAGGGGCGGTTCTTTTTTTGTGCAATGAAGAGCATGTTTTTCTCATTAAGCGATCTGAGAAAATGCCTACTCATGGTGGGCAAATTGCTTTCGTGGGCGGACATAAAAATAATCATGAGACTAATCCTTGGGAAGTGGCGGCCCGAGAATTTGAAGAAGAGACTGAGCACACTCAAGAAAACATTGAATTTATTGGTTACTTACCCGCAGTGATGACGGCCCGTTTGCTTCCTATCATTCCTGTTGTGGCCAGGCTTAAGATTTCCACAGATCAATTCATGCAAGAAGTGAAAAGTAATGGAGAGTGGGATCATATTCTTGCATATCCATGGGCAGAACTCATTCAGGAGAAGAAATGGGAGTTCGCTTGGCGTAATGGTTATACTCGTGGCCCAATAATGTTCTATCCTATTCACTCTGGCTCTTACTTACCCCATGATAATAATCAAAGAGATCATCTTTTGTGGGGAGCCACGGCTGCTATGATTTGGGATTTCCTGCGACTTTACTTTAAGACCTGAGAATTGGTAAAACTACCAGTCAAATTGAGGGCATTATGGATTTGCAAAGCTTTACCTTAGAACATTTAGAGATTTATGTAAGTGGATTCGTCGTCTTCGGCGGAGCCCTTTTTTACTTATATAAACAGAAAAAAGGTTCTCAAAAACTTCCTCCAACTCAAACCGAAGTAAAGCCAAAAGCGCCAGAGCTTAAAATTGTTCCCAAAGTTTCTTGGTCTGATCGGCTGACTCTTGGCCTTGCCACTTCTCGCTCACAGGTGTGGGGAAAAATTGGCCAATTATTTTCAGGGGCAACACCTGCTTTAGATGAAATCGAAGAGATTCTCTACACTGCGGATATTCCAACGGCCATGGTTCAAGAACTTCTCAGCAAACTTGAAAAAGATGGAAAAGGAAAGTCAGCTGATGAAATTCAAAATCTTGTTTATGGATTTATGAAAGATAAGATGAAGCCGGTTCAAGAAAATATTCATCAAGATGTTTTTCATTTTGATCCTCAACATAAAAAGACCCGTGTGTTTATGATTGTGGGAGTAAATGGTGCAGGGAAAACAACCACCATTGGAAAACTTGCAACGAAATTAAAGTCACAAGGTGGAAGAGTGATTGTGGGTGCCTGTGATACTTTCCGGGCAGCAGCGGTGGATCAGCTTCAAGTGTGGTGTGATCGCGCGGGAGTGGACATGGTTCGTGCCAAAGATGGCGCTGATCCAAGTGGTGTGGCATATGACACAGTGGCTAAAGCTTTTAGTGAAAATTACGATTATTGCCTTATCGATACTGCCGGTAGATTACATACAAATCAAAACTTAATGGATGAGCTGACAAAAACCAAGCGAGTCATGAGTAAGATCAGTGCGGACGCTCCTCAAGAAGTTCTACTAGTCTTGGATGCGATTACTGGTCAAAATGCTCTTAAACAGGCACAGGAATTTAATAAGGCCCTTCAACTTACTGGAATCATTTTCACAAAATGCGATGGTTCGGCCAAAGCGGGAAGTGCGCTGGGAATAGTTGATCAGCTTCGTGTACCTATAACCTACATCGGAGTAGGTGAGACCGTGGATGATTTGCACCTATTTGATCTCGATTTATATCTCAAAACTTTAGTCGGAGTAAGTAACTGATAAGTTGTTGAAATAACAAAGTTAGCATCCCTCACTTCATTGACTTTTAAACGCTTCTCACCTACCTTTAATCTATGACTGAAAGTCAGGAAGTTGAGTTTAATGTTCTCGGTTGCAAGGTCAAAGTTCGACCGGAACAAAACGATAGTCACATTGCAAAGGCAGTGATCGATTTAGTGCATGCTGAAGTTCAGCAGCTTAAGTTGGCGCGACCAATGCTTAGAGATACTGATGTTGCTGTTTTAGTTGCTTTGAAAATCGCGACAGAAAAAATGCAGATTGAGGATGAGTATAAAAAAAACATCTTTAAGTTAGAAGAATCTCTCGAAGTTGCTCTGGATGCCTTAGGCGGCCAGGCAAATTAATGTGTTAAAGGATAGTCTTCGCCAAGAATTATTATTGAAGCTCTCCTGTTTATCTAGTGAGGAGAACTTAAAAATAAGCCTTGGTCTCACTAACCAAATCGTCAAACTCCTCCATTCAATTCCTGAACTTATCGATCAAATTGGTGCTGGGTATCTGCCTTTTAAAAAAGAGATAGCTCCGGTTTATCAGGAACTTTTTAGAAATGTTCCGGTAAACATGTCTTATCCGATTTTACTTCAAGGTGATATGCACTTTGGACTTCCTCAAGGATTTCCCAAGGGATCTACTTGGTTAGATGCCCCGTACATTCAGATTGAGCCTGAGTGGGTTTTGGTTCCGGGTTTAGGTTTTGATTTGGCAGGTGGCAGATTGGGAAGAGGGAAGGGTTACTACGACCGCTTTCTTGAGAGCCATGAAGCACTACGAATTGGTCTTTGCTGGAGTGAGCAGATTTTACAAAAAGTTCCACTAGAGTCTCATGACTGCTTGATGGATTTTATCATAACAGAAAAGTTCTGCTGGGATGTTGACCAGCAGGAGAAGTTTTAAGGGGAAATATAATGAATCCAATTATGATGGCCGTAGTAGGCGTGGTAGCAGGAGCGGTAATCGCTTACTTCCTCGTTACTGCAAAAAATTCTTCTGCCACCAAAGGTAAAGAAAGTGCTGCTCAAGATATTTTGAAGAAGGCACAAGCTGAAGCTGAAGGCCTTCGAGTGAAAGCACAGAATGATGCTAAACAAATCGTGAGAGACGAGCGCGCTCAACTTGAAAACGATATGGAAAAAAAGAAAAAGCATCTCACTGATTTTGAGCGTGGTCTTACTAAAAAAGAAGTGGCCCTCGAGCAAAAAACTGAGCAAGCCGCTAAAGACGCTGAACGTGTAAAAGCTAAAGAAACAGAAATTGAAACTCGTGTTGCGAAACTCGATACGGAAATCAAAAAGAACGTTGAAATTCAAGATGAGTTGGCCAATAAGCTTACTCAGGTTGCTGGTCTTACAAAAGATCAGGCCAAGAATGAACTCATCGCTCAGGTTGAAGAAGAAGCCCGCTTAGATGCCGCTAAAAAAGTTAAGCGTATTGAAGAAGAGGCCAACGAAGAATCTGAAAAACGCGCTAAGCGAATTGTAGGAATTGCCATTCAGCGTTTTGCTGGTGAGTACGTGGCCGAACAAACTATCTCATCAGTAGAAATTGCTGATGATGGAGTGAAAGGTCGCTTGATTGGTCGTGAGGGTCGTAACATCCGCGCTTTTGAACAAATTTGCGGGGTTGATTTAATTATTGATGACACTCCGGGGATTGTGACCATTTCTTCATTTAACGTTGTCCGTAAAGAAATCTCTCGTATGACTATTGAGCGCTTGATTGCTGATGGTCGTATTCACCCAGCAAAAATTGAAGAATTCTATGACAAGTGTAAGCATGAATTTGAATCTCGCTTGCGTGAACTTGGTGAGAAGGCTCAAATGGAGATCGGAGTTCATGGTATTCACCCTGAAATCTTAAAACTCATTGGTGCCCTTAACTGGCGTACTTCTTATACTCAAAACCAATATCAACATGCTCTTGAAACTTCATTCCTCGCCGGAAACATGGCAGCGGAATTAGGTCTTAACGTTAAGCAGGCCCGTCGTGCAGGTCTTATGCATGATATCGGTAAAGTGCTCGATGCTTCTGCTGAAGGATCTCACGCGGTGATTGGTGCTGACTTTGCTAAAAAATACGGAGAGTCTCCGGATATCGTTCACGCCATCCGCGCTCACCATGACGATGAAAAACCAGAATCAGTTCTTGCTCACTTAGTTGCAGCGGGAGATGCTCTCTCTGGAGCTCGTCCTGGTGCCCGTAAAGCTCTTAAAGAATCTTATGTGTCTCGTCTGTCTGATATCGAAAAAATCGTTAATGGCTTTGAAGGTGTGCACAGAAGTTACGCTATCTCTGCGGGTCGAGAAGTTCGCGTATTAGTGGAGAACGAGAAAGTAAGTGATGAGCAAACTATTATGCTCTCGCGTGATATTGCCCGTAAAATTGAGCAAGAGATGTCGTATCCAGGAACGATTAAAGTTTCTGTAATTCGCGAGACACGTGCCGTAGGTATTGCTAAGTAAAAGGTTCAGAGGAGGATTTATGGATAAATGTGCAATTGTCACAGGTTCCTCCTCTGGCCTAGGTTTTGAAATTTCAAAATCCCTACTAGCTTTAGGCTACAAAGTTTTCGGTGGTTCTCGATCTGGTACCGAAATTGAGCATGGTAATTTTTATGATGTTGAACTCGATCTCTCGTCAGAAGAGTCAGTAGAAGAGTTCTATGAAACTGTTCGTGAGTTTACCTCTGAAATTCATCTGGTCATAAATAATGCCGGAATTTGTGAGATGAGTCCTTTGACGGAGATGAGTGTTGAGTCCTTCGAGCAGCATTTGGCCATTAACACTCTCGGACCTTTTCTACTTCTTAAAAATCTTGAATCATTTCTCATTAAAAATGAAACCCACATTATTTCGATTCTCTCCACAGCAGCTCATTACGGTTACCCTAATGTGAGTGCTTATAATGCTTCCAAGTTTGGCCAATTAGGCATGCTTGAAAGTCTTAAAAAAGAATGGAAAGAACATAAGCTTCGCTTCACAAATCTTTTTCCTGGTGCGATTGATACACCTCTTTGGGATAAGATGGGAACTAAGTTTTCCCGGGATAAAATGCTCAAAGTTTCCGAGTTTATGGAAGTGTTTAACTTCATCGTTAGATCACCATCGGTGATTCAATTCCCAGAAATTACTTTTCTTCACCGCGAAGGTTATTTGGAATGAAGCCTTTCTTAGTTGAGCGCAAAAAGCTAAATGACCTTGCCATTCTTTTATTCATCGATATTGTTTTATATTTCATCTGGTTGAACTGGAGTGTTGTAGCTTTATTTTCCGTAGGCTTTATTTGGAATTGGGTTGCTTCTCAGGATCTAGCTCCTTTGATGGAAAATCGTCGTTACCGTTTCTCAACTTTGAGAATGATTTCAAATCTTCAAAAACTTGTTGTGAAGCCTTTGATGAATATGCCCATGTGGGTACATTCAATTGCAAAGTCACTTCCGGCAGGAGTTTTTTGGAGCATGGTGATTTACTTTAATGAAAGTGATATGCCTTGGTGGGCTACTTTCATCGGCAGTCTATCCTTTGAAATCGTGCAGTTTGAAGTCAAAGCTTTTCGTAAGAATAAAGACCAGGGTGTCGTTTGAAACTTCTCCCTGTGGCCCTAAGTCTGTTTCACCGTTTTCAAAATAATGAATTAGAAGTTTGGGTTCAAGTGAGAACTGATGATGGGCCTTATCACGGGATGCTCGAGTTTCCAGGTGGTAAAATCGAAGCTGAAGAAGAACCCTTAACGGGGGCAGTGAGAGAAGTGGAGGAAGAAGTGGGAATCAAAATTGACCCTCGTTTGGGGAAATTTATGGGAACCTATAGGAATATGCTGCCAAATAAAACGATCCTGCTTTATGTTTTTCTGTTTCCAGATCTGCGGGAGCTGGCCGGTATTGGTGAGTGGCTTAAGGTTGAAAAAACATCACTAAGCAGTCCTTACCTTGGCAAGATTCCTCCTCCCAATCATCAGATTATTGATGATCTCTTCCTCTCGCTATATGATGGCAGCATATGAATAGTGTGACCCAAATAATAAGCCATTTCTTCTTGCTCTCCTTTGCATTTGGGACTCAGATACTTTCACCTGTAGTGAATACGAAACTTACGGGTGTTGGATTTTATAAATTGGGTTCGGGAATTGTATTAGCTTCATTGGTTTTGGCCTTTGGTGTGGATTATTCAATGTCGCCCAACTTGGATTCTATTGATTATCTATGTTATGGCTTTTTAATTCTGACCAGTGGGGTGGGATTTGTTTTCCATCGAGATGATAAGAATATTTTTATGTGGGTTCTCTACACCCTTCAGCTCTTAGTTTTTACCTTTTTTATTTTTTGGACTTTCAAACTTAATGCTCCGTGGATTCAATTATTTTTTATGT